>JBOGLB010000198.1:0-2539 GCA_050745965.1 Terriglobales bacterium
ATTCGAGAGGGGAAGTAAGCAGTACGCGCGTGCTCACCTCCGGCTCCACTCTGAGATTGTTAGTGACAATTAGATTGTTGACCACCGTCTGCAATACTTTGTCAACATCGCCTACGGGGGCAAGCAATCCGGCCTTCTCCAGTCTCTCGACTGCATTCTGCTCCGCCTCGCTTTGCCAGTGCCGCTCGCTTTCAACCGGAGTCGCATCTTGTGTGGTCGGACTTTGATCGTTCACCGAGCCTTGCGGTGCATCCACTACAATCTGTGAAAACTCCTCGTTCTGCCCGGCTTGACGCAAGTCATAGCCCCAAAGCCGTGTCTGCGCTTTGAAGTGCAGCTTGTGGCCTCCACGATAAAGCAGGTTTGATTCTTCACTATAGATATAAGCTGGCAGCCACAGCCCGGGCCGCATATTGATTCGCCAGCTATCAAAGTGCAGATAATAGCTGTACCGTTCGTGGCCGCTATACGTCCCATTGAAACGCACAACGTTATAATCTTGATCTTCCACCCAGATTCTTCCCACGAACCTGCCCTTGGCTGATCTGTCAACGGGCTCAACATCAATGACCAGACATCGCACCGCGCCCAAAAACTCTCGTCTCACAAAAGTGAATTTATAAAACTTGCGTTCGAAATCGTCATCCAATACCACCATCTGGGCAAACCCGAGAGGAAGAAATTTCATTCCATACAAGCCAGTAAGGGTTGAAACGAATTTGCGGCCAAACCCCGGTTGTCCCATAAATGACTGGTCCTGGGTTCCTTTATTCATGTTGAGGCGACCCAGAAAATATTGGTCGCTTACAGGTACCGCCTTCTCCTCGTCCCCCTTCAGATTCTGTATGTAAGTTTCGACCAAAGGATGCAGGTGCCTCATTTGTGCCAGGAAGAAATGCTCACGTTCCGCAATTTTGTCAATTACCTGATCGAAAGTGGGCGTAGGCGTAGCGCGGCTCTGCTCGGGAACCGCTGCCTGTGTCGTGGTAGGTGGGTCATCGCTCGCCGCAACCTGGCAGGTCGCCGCGATCGGAAACAAAAAGGACAAGAACATCGCTGCCAGCAAATGCCGTGCAAAAAGATCATGTCCGAAAATATGTCGTTCGAAAAAGCTCTGCAAAGTAATCCAAATTCTTAACATAAACCCCTTTGAAAATGGCTCTAAGCCAGCTGAAACAAGATATGCAGCACACCGCTGGAATCAACCGGCTTCCCATCTTTTTGGGCCGGAGTAAATCGAATCTGCTGCGCCGCTCTGATCGCCGACTCGTCCAACCCGTGACCTAATCCGTGAATTACACGCACCACTTGAATTGAACCCGATCCTTCGAAAACCACTTCCAGCAGTACTTCGCCTTCAACATGTAACTTTCGCGCCTCTTCAGTATAGGCGGGTACTGGCTTGGAAAGTATTTCGGCAGGCTTGACGTGCGGCGGAGCCTGCGCCAGCTTTGAAATGTTTTGCTTCGGATCAACCGATTGCGCGTCACCGAATCCGCCTTCACTAATCGCACCCTTGGCGGGACCCGCGTCTCCCTTTGCCGCGCCATCCCCAAAGCCGGAGCTGGCAACCACTCCACGCGCACCGTGCTGACCAGCGCTTCCATTCCCGTATCCGCCGCCTGTCGGTAAATCAAACGAACCCTGCCGGGCAATCGTAACCGGCCGGTTTTTATTTTCCGGCGTAGCCACGCCTCGCGGGTCTCCGAAGCCTCCGGTCTGTACTTGCTGTGGCGGCTTTTCAATTGTAGGAGCCTGCGAACTCCCGGTAGTGAAGACATTCGTCTTCACCATTTGTTTCGGAATGACCGTTACTGCCGGCTGTTGCGGCAATTTGCTCGATATCTCGATCTTTGGCACCACGGGCGGATCGTGATGCTCAACCCGCACAGGCGCTGGCGGAAGCCTCAGCGCGTCCGCAGTCTTTACTTCCAATATCGGCGGAGCTTTCATCGCCATCACCGGTGCCGGATCGTGATTGACCGGATGCGGCGTGCTCACCAGGCGTATGAAGTGATAATCCCTGGGAGGCGGCGTCAGTACGTGTGGTTGCAAAATTCCGATCCAGAGGAGAATCACTACCAGAACGCTCTGCGATCCCATGCTGAAGACGAATTCTTTCCAGGGTGGACGTCTGTCCGGGAGCATGGATACCGGCCCAAATACAGGCGCGGAAACCTTCATGGGCCGCGGCCTGATCTCTGGGGGATCCGCAAGTTCGAGCGCCGAGTTTGAAAAATTTGTCATCTCACCAGCTAATCTGCTCGCAGGTTGGCAACCATAAGACTCTATCGCGTTTAAGATGCGCCATAAAGTGTTTCTGGTATCTTTTCCACAACCAAAAAGGGGTAAAAACCTTAGTTCTTAGGGACTTAAGAGTGCAAAAAAACGTGAGTAGTTAGGGCATGCCCTGTTTGGGCACTTTCTAACCCTCGTTTCTCGGTATTGCCGGCCACGAAACTCGCAAGATATTGAAACTCCCGTCCTCACTCTTTCCCTCATGATCAGAAGAGGATGGCACAATGGTGGGATGTAATTC
>JBOGLB010000199.1:0-4001 GCA_050745965.1 Terriglobales bacterium
AGCCGACCTTATGCGGCAACGTAAGCTGGAACTTTGCGCGTGGCTTGTCTTCGAGGTCAGCAAGAATTGGGCGGAAGCTGACGCGGATATCGCCGAGACAATTGATTTTTGCGAGTTCTATGCCCGCGAAGCTCTGCGGCTTGCGCACGTTGAGACGCCGGTCCAATTGCCAGGCGAACGAGATTCGCTGTTTTATATTCCGCTGGGAGTGGGAGTTGTGATTCCGCCGTGGAATTTTCCTGCGGCGATCATGGCCGGAATGACGGTGGCGTCCGTCGTTTGCGGAAATACGGTCGTGCTGAAGCCCTCGAGCGAATCGCCGACGATCGCGGCTAAATTCGTGGAGTTGCTGGAAGAGGCCGGCATCCCTGAAGGCGTCGTCAATTTCTGTCCTGGCTCAGGCGTTACTTTTGGCAATGCGGCGGTAACGCATCCGAAAACGCGGTTCATCGCTTTTACCGGCTCGCGAGAAGTAGGACTGGACATCAATAAGCGCGCCGCCGAACACGTGCTCGGACAAATGTGGATCAAGCGAACCATCCTTGAGATGGGGGGCAAAGACGCGATTATCGTGGATACCGATGCCGACCTCGATGCCGCGATCGAAGGGGTTGCAGCTTCTTCCTTCGGTTTTCAGGGACAGAAATGCTCGGCATGCTCCCGCGCCATCGTTGACGAACGTGTTTATGACAAATTTCTCGAGGGACTAAAGGCTCGCGTGGAAACAATCAAAATAGGCGATCCCGCAGACAACGCCTATATGGGGGCGGTTATCAGCCAGGGCTCGATGAACACCATACTTGAATATATCGAACGTGGAAAACGAGAGGGAAGGCTCATTATTGGCGGAGGCCAGGCCAGGGAAGCAGGAGAAGGTTACTTTTTGCAGCCAACAGTCATCGCTGACATTCAGCCCGGCTCAAAGCTGGAACAAGAAGAAATCTTTGGGCCCGTGTTATCCGTTATCAAGGCGCGAAACTATGACCACGCACTGGAGATCGCAAACGACACGGAATTCGGATTAACCGGCGCGGTCTATACAAATTCGCGAGAAAAGATCGAGCGCGCGGTACGGGAGTTTCACGTGGGCAATTTGTATATCAATCGCAAGTGCACAGGTGCGATTGTGGGAGCGCATCCCTTTGGCGGATTCAATATGTCAGGAACGGATTCGAAAGCCGGTGGTCCGGATTATCTATATCTGTTCATGCAAGCCAAGGCCGTCGGGGAAAAGATTCAGGTATAGATCGGACATGGACGGGCGGGGATGCTCGTCACTCCATCGGAATTTTTGGATTCCCGCCTAAGCTCGATGGAGCGACGGGCGTCCTCGTCCGTGCAACGCTACTCGTATCGCAGGGCTTCCGCCGGCAGAATCTTAGCCGCGGACCAGGACGGATAAATTGTGGCGATCAACGAAATTCCGAGCGTAACAATCGTCACCAGCAATCCATCAATCATTCGCGGAGCAAAGGGGACATAATCAATCGAATAAACTTCCGGGGAGAGAGACAGCAAATGATAGTGTCCGCCTGCAAACGATAGCCCATATCCAAAGATCAATCCGATTACGGTTCCCGCAACTCCAATCAAAACGCCTTGCGCAATGAACATGCGGCGAATTTGCGATTTCCGGGTGCCCATTGACATGAGGACCGCGATGTCTCGAGTCTTCTCCATCACCATCATAATCAGCGAAATTAATATGTTGAGCGCGGCCACGAAGACGATCAGGCCTATAGTAATAAAAGTCACCAACCGTTCCGTTTTCAGCGCACGAAACAAGGCCTTGTTCTGTTCCATCCAGTTCGTGGTCATAAATCCGGGTCCTGCGGCTTTTTGGAGTTCATCCCCAATTGTGCCGGCCTTATAAATGTCGTCAACCTTGAACTCAATCGCGGCGATTTGATTACCGATGCCGAACAATCGCTGGGCATCCGCCAAACGAGCCAGCGCCCAGGCACTGTCATAATCGTAAAATCCAGAATTGAGAATTCCGGCCACGCGAAAACTGGTGTATTTGGGGACTAGTCCATAGGGCGTGAGTTCCCCCTGCGGACTGGTCACAAGCACCACGGATCCGACGCCCGCACCGAGATTGTCAGCCATATCTTTACCAAGAATGATTGGAGGCATTGCAGTAACACGATCTTTAACCCCTTGAAGAGAATCCGGCGATTGATCCGGTGTGGAGCGAACACTCTTGCCCGCAGCTGCCGATTTTGATTCGGCTCCTATTCCCTTCGCTTCGTCCAACGCAGCGGCCGAACCGGAAACCACACTTTTCAGCAGATCACTCACTTTGTTTTCCGAGCTTGGAATCATTCCCTTGAGAACCGCGCCGCGAGCCCGAGGGCCGCGCGAGATCATGACCTCCTCATAAATCGTGGGGGCAGCAGCCACCACGTGTGGTTCATGGGACAGACGGCTAAGTAAATGCCGCCAATCTTTGATTCCATCGTCCTGCACGCGCAGCAGGGTTATATGAGAGGTGGTTTCGAGTAAACGATCCTGAAGGTCCTGCCGGAATCCGTTATTAATAGCGAGTGCGATTATGAGCGAAGCAACTCCGGCGGCCACGCCAAGAATGGAGATTCCGGTGATCACGCCAATAAATGCCTGACGCCGCTTGGCGCGCAAATAGCGCGTGGCGATGAAGAGTTCGAAGCGCATGGAGAAGAAGCTATCAGCGATCATTATTCAGCTGTCAGCCAGGTTGGATTATATAGAGACCCGGTTTAGCAACGATGTAGCGACGGACGTCCTGCCCGCCATGCCGACACCGCTCGACCATCTATTTTCCATTCACGACGATTTTGGCTGAAGCCGCGTTGTCATGGCGATCATAAGCGCGAACAACAATCACATGCTCCGAGGATGTTGTGTTGCCTTCTCCCGCGTCAATGCCGGGTTGAAGTTCCGTTCGAAAGTCATAGGTTTCCGTCTTGGAATCCGAGATTTGTCCCACTGGTTCGACGAGTTGCCAATCTCCCGCATCCACCGAATATTCGGCTTTCTGAATTGGCGAGAAACCGTCAGCCGCCCGAAATGTCACATGAACCTTGCCGCCCTCGACTACTCCGTGAAGATCTTCAATTCCAGGCGGGGTGGTATCTATCTCGAAACGCTCGCTCTCTCTTTCCGAAGTAAGGCCCTGGCCCGGAGAGTGCGATGGTGCGTCCGACGCAACTACTTTGATGGTGTAGGCGCCATCGGGAAGAAGAGATGAATCGAAGGAATAAAATTTGTAGGTGAGATTGTCTTTTAGCAGCAGCCAGCGGGTTTCCCCTTCTCCGCGATAATAAATTGAATAAACGAGGTCATCGTCATTGTCATCGTGGACACTCCACTTCACTCCTATCGAGGAGCGATCTGGAGTGGGAGATGGCGCAGTATCGAGGTGCTGCGAACTATTCGACGTGTTCCCTGCGCCATCCCCTGTTGATTTTGCAGCTGGCTGGTAACGCACGCTTTCCTCGACTTGGACCCCATCGAAATCAGGCGCAACGTTTTTCGACAAGTAATTTATCGTTACACTCTCCACGCGAGGTGAAGGATTTCCTGCATGCAAAACAGCTTTCCATTGAACGAAACGCGCGGGCGGAACACCAACTTCCGCATCCTTTTGCCACTCGACTTTCTTCCATGGGCTCCAGTTGCGATCAGGATTATCCACGTTACCGCTCCGTGCGAACAGATCTACATTTCCGCTTCCACGGAATTCGGCGCGTCCCCACCGGGAAAAGATATGCGCATCAAATACATCGCTGACGTACGTGCCGCTGGCGACGGGAGATGCACCCAGAAGAAAAACCTTGCCAAGGTTGCTGGTTGACGCATAAAGGCCGCCGTTCGGCGCTGGTGCAAACGCCGTGACCTGGCTGGCGCTGGCCGTGACGAGATCGGTAAATTTATCCTGTCGTCCCACTTGGAAAATGTGGCCACGATTGCCGCTCCCTGCCAACAATTCGCCTTCGGGACCAAATGCAAGTGCATAGACA
>JBOGLB010000200.1:0-4589 GCA_050745965.1 Terriglobales bacterium
CACGTAGGAGCTTGTCCACAACTTCTTGTTGATAGGAAACCACGCACTCAGCAGTTCACCGGATACGAATGCGAGGATGCCGGTGACCACCATCCCGGCAATTTTCATACCGCTGGTTCGCGCCGAACGCAGCCATTTTCCTGTCACCAACCCCATTAAGGTGGTGGCAATTGCGGGAATCGTGCTCAGCAAACCCTCGGGGTCGCGCGTGCCTTCGTATAAGTGTCCCGAAAGCAGCTTGCGATCAAGCCACGCAACGAGATTTTTATCGGGATCGAGAAGAGGAATATCGCGGCCTGGAACGCCAAATCCTGGGACCGGAACGTAGCGCATCAAAATCCAATAACCCGCCAAACAAGCCGCGATTGTTGCGACTTGACCCTTCCAGCCAAGCCACAATTCGAGAATGGCGCAGATCACGTAGCAGATTGCGATGCGTTGCAGAACTCCGTAGACACGCCAGGTCGCAAGTTGATAGTGGTTAGGGAATCCGTTGATAAACATGCCGAGCGCAAATAGCAGAAACCCTCGCCAAAGGATGTGGACAATCAGCTTCGAGCGACTGTCCCCGCGTTGCATTCGAGAACGGAGAGAAAAAGCGAGAGCGACGCCGACAATAAACAGGAAGAATGGAAAGACTAGATCGGTGAACGTCCATCCGTTCCATTCGGAGTGACGGAGCTGCATGTATGAGGTGTATCCGTCGCCTGGATTGTTCACCAAAATCATTGCGGCGATGGTCGCCCCACGGAATACATCGAGGGACATGAGGCGGTTCGACGGCTTTTTCACGTCGTTGGCGAGACTCGGATCCGCGATAAAAGTAGTGGCCCTTGGCGATGTCATTTGCGGCGCAATTCTAACATTCTTCAAGCAGGAGCTCGCGAAGCCGGCACCGGACCGGATTGGGCGACCTGCCATTACTTCGGTCATATGCTGTTCGAGGGAGATAGGGATATCATCGGGAGCGGTGATGTTATGAAAAAAATGAGATTTGTGGTCTCGCTGGTCACCGATGATAACGACTACCAGATCGAGCAGGCATCAGCCGCCGAAGAGACTGCGCGCAGACTCGGTGTTGACGTACAAATTATCTATGCTGAGAACGACTCAATCACCCAAAGCCAGCAGTTGCTGAAAATTATTCAATCTCACGCGGACGCGCATCCCGACGGAATCATTTTCGAACCGGTCGGCGGCACTGCGCTTCCTCAAGTGGCGCGAGCCGCGGCTGCGGCAGGAATTGGATGGGTGGTGCTCAACCGCGAAGTTGACTACATTGCCGAATTGCGCAGATCGTACCGGGTGCCGATTTTTGCGGTGACTTCGGATCACGAAGAGATTGGACGCATTCAAGGGAATCAATTCAGAGCTCTGCTGCCGCACGGCGGATCCGTACTCTACATTCAGGGACCCAGCGAAAGCATAGCCACCAAGCATCGAACCACCGGCATGTATGAAACAAAGGGCGATGTGCAGGTAAAACTGGTAAAGGGGAATTGGACGGAAGCCAGTTCGTACAAAGCAATCAGCGCATGGTTGCGCCTTTCCACCTCCCGCCAAAGCCACATGGATATAATTGCTGCGCAAAATGACGCCATGGCAATAGGCGCACGGAAAGCGTTTCAAGAGCTTCCCGAGGCCGCAGGACGCGATCGGTGGTTAGGTATTCCCTATCTGGGTGTGGATGGGGTTTCCAAGACTGGACTTATGTGGATTAAACGCGGGTTGCTTACAGCCACGATTATCCTGCCGCCTAACACTGGTAAGGCTTTGGAGATGCTCACGCACGCAACCCATGGAAACTTTACTGCTCCTGAAAAAACCACTACGGTACCTGTAGCGTTTCCATCGCTTGACGTGCTGAGCGCCGCGCACTCCGAAAAGGCGCGAATTGCCAGCGTCTGAACTGCTGTCTCGTGGTTGCTGCCACGAGTTCAACCGTTCTCACATCTTTATAACCCTTCGAATTATTTGCTAGAGTTGTTTCACTCTAGCTTTTCACGCTAACTTTTTCACGCTCGCAATGGAGGCTCCATGCCCACGATCGTATCCCAACCTACGCGCATCTCATGCGCGGGAAATAAACCGAAGTTGATTGATGAATATATTGGCCTGGTCAATAGCAAGACTTCCGCAATGAGTGTGGCGCATATGCGAAGCCCAGAGGGGTGGGAGGAGCCAGGGCAGACGCCGGAGTTCGAAGAGGTCACACTGGTTTTAAAAGGAATGCTCAGGGTCCGACATAAGAAGGGCACGTTGGATGTGACTGCGGGCCAGGCTGTGATCGCTCATCCAGGAGAATGGATTCAATATTCCACTCCCAACGAAGACGGCGCCGAATATGTTGCAGTTTGCTTGCCGGCCTTTTCGCCGCAGACTGTTCACCGAGATGGCGTTTAATTCCGGAAGGGTGTGTGTTTGGGGAACACTTCCCTGACGGGCTTTCCGTAACAAGGCGTCCTGCATGTGTGGACAAGCCGCCTGTCAAATAGCGTCGCGTGGTCTGCGCATGAATGTGTGGGGATGCCCCTCCGTACTTTCGCTGGAAAACGGCAACATACATTGTTGTCATCGCCGGTAACTGAGCATCCCCACATCCGGGGTTTAGCTGACTACAAAATTGACGGCTGGTGGATCCGGCCAGGGCCCCGTCCCGTCAGCGATAAGGCTGGTGGCTGGGCTAGCAAGGGCGGTTATAAGAGCGGCGGCGAGTATCGCGAATTGAAAGAATCTTGTCATGGAAAGTTCCTCTGGCCAAATTTGGCTGAGGTGACTGTAACCATGAGTTCAAAGCTTGCAGCAGCGAGCTGCGTTTTGTAATGAGTTCGTAAAACGTAACAAGCGCAAAATTACATTTCCACAATCCAGATGAAATTCGGAGGAGCATTGTGAAGGGCAACTACGTTATTTACAGGATTCAGCTTAATTTTCTCTAAGGATTTTGCTTAGATTACCGCGGAAATATCTTCGAGGTTGGCGGGCTGCAAACGCGGGCTCAACAGCTGAATCACCAGAAGCGCAATCAAATAGGCGAACCCTGCAATCACAAAAAGTGGCACATAGCTGTGCGTAAGTTGCAGGACAAAGCCTGTAAATGCGGAGATCAGTGCGCCGCCAATCGCGCCGCCAAATCCGCCGATTCCAACCACCGAGCCGACCGCCCGCTTGGGAAACAGATCAGATGCGAGCGTAAACATATTGGCAGACCATCCCTGATGGGCCGCGGTCGCCAGACTGATGAGCGCCACGGCTCCCCACAGGCTCTGTGTGTTGGCAGCCATAACAATCGGCACAACCGCCAGCGCGCAAACCAGCATGGTGGTTTTGCGCGCCCGGTTCAGCGTCCATCCGGCCTTTAATAATCTCGCCGCCAGCCAGCCTCCGAAAATGCTGCCGACCGTTGCGGCGTTGTAGATTATGACCAAGGGCAGTCCGAGCCCGGTCAGCGACAGGTGGTGTTCAGACGAGAAAAACTTTGGCAGCCAGAATAGGAAAAACCACCAAATAGGGTCGGTGAGAAATTTGCCGAGAATCAGCGCCCAAGTCTGGCGATAATCCAACAATGGCCACCACGCGATTTTGGAGGTCGCCTCAGTCGCATCACTGTGAATGTAACGAAACTCTTCAGGAGACAGTTTTGAATGTTCAGAGGGCTTGCGATATACGATCAGCCAGCAAACGATCCAGATGGCGCTGAAGAGGCCCGTAAACAAGAATGCAAATCGCCATCCTAAATGGACTGCGATCCATGGCACGGCGAGGGGAGCGAGGGTTGCGCCTACATTAGTTCCGGAGTTAAAAATTCCGGTGGCAAGCGCCCGCTCTCTTTTTGGAAACCATTCGGCGATAGTTTTGATTGCCGCAGGAAAATTGCCGGACTCTCCAAATCCTAAAGCGAATCGCGCGACTCCGAAACCAAAAGCGCTGTGCACAAGCGAATGCGCCATGGCGGAGAGGCTCCAGATTCCAATTGCCACGGCGTAGCCAATGCGAGTACCGACGCGGTCAATGAACCGCCCCATGACGAGCAGGCCAATCGCATAAGCCACCTGGAATGCCGTGACAATGTAGCCGTACTGAAGTTCGTTCCAACCAATTTTCGTCTGCAACAGAGGCGCGAGCAGGCCGAGCACCTGCCGGTCAATGTAGTTTATAGTGGTTGCAAAAAAAAGAAGGGCGCAGATCGTCCAGCGATAACGCCCCACGCTTTTCTTCCCAATTGACGGCTCTGAAGAGGACACGATATCGGAAGGGGCGTTCCGTTTCGCTTTGGGGGTCGTGTCCATGAATGATTAAGTTACTCTGCGAGAGTCCAATTGTCTTGTTTTTGCGTGGCAGTAAGCATGTAAGTTCTATCAGCCTTTTACAAAGATAAGGATTGCGCGATGAAGATTGTGGACGCCAAAGTAATTATTTGCAGCCCCGGGCGAAATTTTGTCACCCTCAAGCTTGTAACCGAAGATGGACTTTTTGGCCTGGGCGATGCGACCGTGAACGGGCGCGAAATGGCGGTTGCCAGTTATTTGACAGAACATGTGGCGCCGTTGCTGATTGGCCGCGACGCGCGCCGTATCGAGGACACATGG
>JBOGLB010000201.1:0-4108 GCA_050745965.1 Terriglobales bacterium
CTTCCTAATGGCAGAAAGTACTGCGTCCCCTTGATCGGCGCCGAAACTTTTCGCAACAATTCCTTCAAATCCTGATTCCGTTCCACAAAATCAATGTCGGAAGTATTCACAATCAGCAGGTCCGAAGACGTGTAGTGAAAGAAAAAATGCTCGTATGCCTTGATTACCTCTTCCAGGTAACCCTCGTTGATGGTCTTTTCTTCAGGAGCGTTTTTCTTCTTCAGGCGCTTCTTCAGCACTTCGGGCGTGGCTTGCAGGTAAATTACCAGGTCGGGCGTGGGCAGTTGCTCGCGGAAATGATTATAAAACCGGTTATAGGTATCCAATTCCTGGTCGTTGAGGTTGAGACAGGCGAACAGTTTATCTTTTTCAAAAATGAAATCGGTAATCACCGTCTTTTGTGATCGAGGCCCGAGATCGAGCGCCCGCAACTGCTCAAACCGCCGGATAAGAAATGCGAACTGCGCCTGAAAACCTGCGCCGCGCTCGCCATCATAAAACGCGCGCAGAAACGGATTATCCTCCGGTTCCGTTACACGTTGAGCATTCAGACGCTCCGCCAGAACGCGCGCCAGAGTGCTCTTACCGACCCGGATCGGACCTTCGATTGCAATATAGCGAGGCAGCTCAAAAAGATTGGACATGGATTCAGGGGATTAAGTTTGACATCGCAGGATATCCCGACGCGGCCCGCGACGCAATTGAGGGAAGAGTTAACAGGAAGAAATGGGTTCTGACCACCCGAAGAATAGCCGAATAATTTGTCATCCCGAGCGCCCGTCACACAATTTGTGGTTCCTCGCCCCCTCAAAATAATTTGTCATCCCGAGCCCAGCGGGGGATCTGCATTTTTCTCCTCAACCCAAATAAGAATGACATTTATGTGTGGCGAATACATCCAATTTACAATCTCTGGATGGTCGGACCTGTTATCGCAGCGACTGGAGTAACCCTGGCCGTAGCCGCCGGATATCAGTCCATGTCGCCAACGTCCCAATGGTACGGACGCACTTTCATCGGCCTTCATTCCGGCTCAAAGCAGTTAGCTCTCACTTATGACGACGGCCCCAACGATCCACATACGCTTCGTCTTCTCGACGTCTTAGCGAAGCACGATGTCCGCGCGACATTTTTCCTGATTGGCCGCTATGTCCGTCAACGTCCCGATATCGTGCGCGAAATAGTGAAAGCAGGTCACGTGATCGGCAACAACACGTTCACGCACCCTCTACTGATCTTCAAGCCTGCCCAAGAAATCAAAGCACAACTCACTGAATGTACGCTCGCAATTCGTGATGCCGTTGGCGAGCACTCGAATCTTTTCCGCCCTCCATTTGGCGGACGACGGCCGGCTGTCCTGCGAATCGCGCACCAGCTTGGACTTGAGCCCGTAATGTGGAATGTGACCGGCTACGACTGGAACGCCAAGTCGGCCGAACATATCGAAAACAAAGTGACCCGAAGAATTCGCGGTGGAGACGTGATCCTTCTACACGATGGCGGACATAAACAATTCGGCGCCGACCGATCCCGAACCGTCGCTGCTTCCGATAACATAATCTTGAGATACAAATCCGAGGGTTACGAATTCGTAACCATTCCCCTGATGAGGGGAAAAGCGTAGCGTTCCACATACCTGATGCGTCTTGGAACGCGAATAGAAGCCTGTCCGCAACGCCGCAAAAACTTCCCTATGGACAAGTGTGCCGGTTTTCACAGCAAGGATGACATGGTAAGGACTGGGGATGACAACGGGATCAAGAAGTAAAAGCAGACCCACAAAGCCGTGTGGAGGGCCGAGAATGAACCCGTCGGTAGACGCTGGGAACCCGCCGCGACCCATTAGGCATCTCCGTACTGGCGGAGCTCCGCACACAGGATCGTAATTTACGAGTCAGGCCCCCGTTCATTCAGTATTGGTTCAAAAATCGGTGACCTTCATCACCAACTTCGTAGGCCAGCTTTCATGTTGGATGCTAGGGAAATCCTGGAAGATTGGCAAGGGGCAACGTGAAGAAAGATGGCAATCGGCTTGCCAGCAACTTTCGTAAGAACAATCTTTAGTAAGGCGGCCTAGCATCGACCGCCATCCAGAAACACTGCTGAGGTCAACGAGCTAAACTGCGCGCCTCGCAACGTCCAACACTTCGTCGAGAGCGTTGGAGAGACGCTTCGCCCGTTGCTTCACATCGGGCACCGGCGCAACGTTTCCCTTTGTCAAATGATATTCGTCCGCAATGTTGATCGCAGCCAGCACTGCTACCCGCGCCGTATCTACTGTTTGGGTGTGCTCGGCCACGGCGCGCATTTTCGCGTCAACATACGCCGCAAGCTTAAGAATATATTCCGCATCCGAGCCGCGAAGATTATATCCCTGATCGAAAATTTCGACGCGAACGCTGCCATTGCTCGAATCTTTGGTCTGAAGATTGGCCGGAGGATGTTTCGTCGCAGTCGCCATTTGCACTCCTGTTTTTTCCCGCAAGTTGGGCCGGTAGAACTGCCTAGCTCGCCGCCTGCTCTTCGCCAATCGTTTCGACCTGATGCAGCATCTTTTCCACCCGGCTGCGAATTTCCTCGCGCTCCCGCCGCAACTGCACCATTTCGCGGCGCAAGGTCTCCACTTCCTCTTCGCGCTCTTCAAGTTGCTGGCGAAGCCGCTTCAAATCTCGTTCGGCCGTGGCCCGCCCTTCGCGCGCCATCTTGTACATCTCAATAGTGCGATAGACCTTGTCTTCCAGCACTTGAAAATCGTCAGCAGGAACCTGCGAGGATACCTCTTCCACCACTTTCACGGTCATGATTGCACGCTCGCGAAAAAAGAAATTTGGAACTTGAGCGCAGTATACCGCAGAAGCCTGTGGAGAGATCAGTAGGAAGGGTGGTGCAATCGGACTTAAGGAACCGGAAAGTTGCCCTATTCACCAAGCAGAGATTGTGTGGGGAAGGGGCGGCGCCCTCGCCCCTCCAGGCCGAGCCCGGCTCGACTGCGATGTTCTTAATCTTGTTTCAAGCGCGCAATCGCCTTAGCCTCTTTGCCGCTTCATCCAGGGTTTCGTCTTTCTTGCAGAAGGCGAAGCGGACTTGTTGCGCTCCATCTTTTGCGTCGCGATAGAAGCTCGATCCTGGGACGGCCGCAACGCCAATTTCCTTTACCAGATATTTTGTGAACTCGATATCGTTCGGGAACTTGAACGCGCTGATATCCGTCATTACGTAGTAAGCGCCGTGCGGATGGAAGCAGCGAAAACCTGCATTGGTCAAGGCAGGAATCAAACGGTCGCGTCGCTTGCGATACCCTTCGGCTAGATTTTGATAGTACTGGCTCGGCAATGCTAGAGCGACTGCACCGGCATCTTGAAGAGGAGCCGGAGATCCGACGGTAAGAAAATCGTGGACTTTGCGAATCGCATTGGTAATTGCAGGCGGCGCAACCGCCCATCCTACGCGCCATCCGGTGACACTGAAAGTTTTTGACATTCCATTAATGGTGACGGTGCGATCCTGCATGCCGTCGAGGCCAGCCATCGAAATGTGTTGCGTGCCGTCATAAAGAATGTGCTGGTAAATTTCGTCGGTGATCGCAAGGACATTGAATTCCACGCAAAGATCGCGAATGATTTCCAGTTCCGCACGTGTGAACACCTTGCCGGTAGGATTATTTGGCGTGTTGAGAATAATGGCTTTGGTACCGCGATGAAATGCTGCGCGCAATTCGCGCTCGTCGAAGTTCCACTCACCGTCTTCAGATGTCGGCGGGTGTAGTTTTACGAATCTCGGCTTCGCACCCGACAGGATTGAATCGGGTCCGTAGTTTTCGTAGAACGGCTCGAAGATGACGACCTCGTCTCCCTGATTGCATGTCGCAAGCAGCGTGGAAATCATCGCCTCGGTCGAACCGCAGCAAACGGTAATCTGCGTCTCGGGATCAGCGGAAATCTGCTGCCAATCCCGCATGTGCCGCGCAATCGCATCGCGCAGATTCTTCGCACCCCAGGTAATCGCGTACTGATTAATGTCATTCACGATAGCCTCTTGCGCGGCCAGCTTAATTTCGGCGGGCGCGGCAAAGTCAGGGAAGCCTTGGGCCAGATTGACCGCGCCATAC
>JBOGLB010000202.1:0-3726 GCA_050745965.1 Terriglobales bacterium
GTTGAAGTCCGGTGCGACGGGAAGTGCTTTCCACCTCCGGGATTTTATGCAACATCTGCTCGACTTCCGTGACAACGCGGTTGGTTTCGGCGAGGGAACTGCCGGCGGGCATAATGTAATCAATGACGAATCCACCCTCGTCCATCGCGGGTAATAGATCCGAGCCCGAGAATTTGTAGCAGATAACTGAAGCCGCGATTAACAGAACGCTCAGGACGGCCAGCCAAATCGGCTTTGCGACCGCGCGACGCAATTGTCGTTGATGGAAGTTGACGATTTTTAAGAAGAAGCCGGTGAGCGAAGCGTCTTCCGCTTTCAGCAATTGATCCATCGATTCCTCGTCGGACTCCTCGACTGTTTGTTCCGGCTCTGTTTTATCTTTGCGGCCGATGAAGTACTGGCTTAGATTCGGTGTCCAGGTCAGCGCGAGCGCGAGTGACGTAAGGAGCGAAACGGACATAGTGACCGCAAGAGCTCGGAAAAATGTTCCGGTGACACCGGTGATCGAGATCAAAGGCAGAAACACGACGATCGGTGTAATCGTCGAACCGATCAGGGGAATTGTGATCTCGTGCAGCGCGCTGTGAATGGCTTGCAGGCGGCCCTGGCCGGCACTGCGATGCAACACGATGTTTTCGACAACCACGATGGCATCGTCAATGACCAGGCCTACTGCGGCTGCCAAGCCTCCGAGCGTCATCAAATTGAAACTTTGATTCAGAAGCTTGAGGGCCACAAACGTGAACAGAATTGTCACCGGAATGACCAGTCCCGCGACCACCGACGTTCCCCAATCCCGCAGAAATATCACCAGGATGATGGAGGCTAGAATCACACCAAGCAGAATCGCATCGCGCACGCTTTTGATGGAGTAGCCAACAATGATGGACTGGTCGTAATACGAATTCACGTGAACGCCGGGCGGAAGCGACTTCTGGATCGCGGTCATCTCAGCGTGCACTTCGTCCGCAACCTGTATCGTATTGCTCTCCGGCTGACGATTGATGTTCAGCAATACCGCCGGTTTACCCCCGGCCGTCACGATCGTGTAAACAGGCTTTACGGCTGCTTCAACCGTTGCGACATCCCGAATGCGAATGGGAGTCCCCGCAGGCGTCGCCTTGATCACGGAACTCGCGATCTGCTCCGGCGTCCGCACTTGGCCGCTGACGAGACCAAGGACGAGTTGATGATTACGCTCAAATAGTCCCGGCGAGTCAATCAGGTTCGTCCGTCGCATGGTGTCCAAAATGTCGGTAACCGTGACATTCGTGGTCAACAATCTCGCAGGGTCTGGAATGATATGAAATTCCGGCTCCTCTCCGCCTTGGATGATGACCGTGGAGACTCCATTCAGGCGATTCAAACGTGGTTTCAGATCGTAGGTGGCCATTTCCCAAAGTTGCGTCTGCGGGATTGTGTCTGATGTCAGGCTGTATCCCATGATTGGAAAGCTCGCGAAAGTCAGGCGATTCGCCACGATCTTGGCGGTACTTGGCAGATCGGGCTGAACCCGCGAGATTTCGGCATTCACGTACTGCAAGGTCTGGAACATGTCAATGTTCCAATCGAAGTACAGGTCAATTTCTGCGGAACCACGGCTGGTTATGGAACGAACATTCAACAGGCCAGGAACGCTATTTACACCTTCCTCAATAGGACGAGTGATTGTCACCATCATCTGGTCAATCGGCATGACTCCGTTGTCAACCGCAATCAGGATTCGTGGAAAATTTGTCGTGGGAAAGACCGACACGGGGATGGTGAAGGCAAGATACCCGCCGAGGACGGCAACAGTCAAAATCAAAAAGATCACCGACTTAGAGTGCCGCGCGAACCAATACGAGTTTTCGGGCTGGTTCACTGGGATCGCAAGCCTCGCTTATTTGCCATTGGGCTCTTGAGATTCTCGATTGGGCGCATTGGTCTCGGGTTTGTTCTGTGACTGTCCGGGCTGCTGCACTTCAACTTTGCTGTTATCGGGGAGCCCGTAGGCGCCTTCGGAAGCTACTCTTTCGCCTGCTTGCAGACCTTCAACAATTTGAACTTGACTGCCCTGCTTAATGCCGGTGCGTACGTTTTTTTCATGGGCGCGGCCATCATCGCCGATCACCATAACGGAAGTAGTTCCGTCCTGCGCAGTGAGCAAGCCCGAGGCCGGGATCACGAGAGCATTGGGGACGGTCTGCACCAGCATGGAAACCTCGACGCTGGATCCAGGCCTTAGCGATTCCTTTGGGTTCCTGGCCTGCACCCAAACTTCGACGGTCGTGCTGTTCGGATCAAGAGCCGGACTTATCACCGTCACTTTCCCCTGAACAGGCTGATTCAGCCCGGGGGCACTGATCGTTGCTTTGTCTCCGATCTTCAGCAGGGCTGCATCTTGCTGGGGTATATGCGAACGGGCAATAACCTGGGAAACATCCATAACCGTGATCAGCGGCGTTCCTGCGGTAGCCATTTCTCCGGGATAAAGCGGCCGATCGGCAATTACCCCACTGATCGGACTGCGAATCTCAGAATAGCTGAGCTGGGCTTCCGCACCGGCGTATTTGCCCTTCGCGGATTCAAGTTGTCCCGCGGCAGACTTTAAGGCTTGCTGCTCGCCAATCGCCGTCAGCGACTGCAAATGTTTCCGTGCAATCTGGTATTGATTACGGGCTGAGGTAAGATCCACGCCCGACTGATCGAGTTCCTTGCGTGGCATCGCGCCCTGCTTAAACAATTCCTGGCGGCTCTTGTAAACCTTCTCCTGTGCGTCCATTAGCTGCTTCGCGGCTTGGGCATCGAGTTGCGCCTTCTGGATGGTCTCCGGCAAGTCAGCCGCAGTTGTGGTTCGATAGGCAGCTTGCGCCTGATCGTATGAGCCTTTTGTATCCTGCGCCGCGGCGGCGAGGTCTTTATTCTCCAGAGTAGCCAGCAACTGTCCCTGGCGCACATGAGCTCCCCGGCTCACGTAGAAAGTTTTTACAGGAGCGGTGATCTTGGGAACGATAGCTGATTGCTGCAAAGGAAAGAGAATAGCCTCCGCTTTGATAACGTGCTGGATCGTAGTCTGGCGGACAGTTACCGCCTGCACCGGAACTACTGGCTCCTTTTCCGGTGGCGCGCTCGAACAGCCGGACAGCGGCAGAATGAGGAGGACGCAAAATGCCCACTGGGTGCGGGAGGGAGAGCGCTCTGTCAGATTGAGGTGGCTTATGGCTGCAACGGCCTTGTTTTTCATCCGGCTATATAGTTCCCGTGAGTGTTTGCAGATTCGCCATCGCAACTTTGAATCTTACCTGCCCGTCGTTCAAAGCGTTCAGGGCCAGGGTCAGGGTGTTTTGAGCGTCCACCACCTCAAGCACCAGGGCCTCCCCGGCTTGATACCGTAAGACGGCCAGGCGCGAGCTCTCAGCCGCCAGGTCGGCGGACCGGTTCAGAGAATCCAGTTCGAAACGCGCTGCCTGTGCCTCGTTGTATAGAATACGCATGTTCGCGAGAAGTTGCCGCTGAGCGAAGGTAAGCTCCACTTTGGCTTGATCGCGACGGAGATCAGCTTGTTTCAGCCTACTGAGGCCCGCACCCCAATTCCAGACCGGCAATTGTAGTGTCGCAAAGGCCGCATATCCGAGATTATGGATTCTATCGGTGCGCACGGAGAAATGGTTGGCGTCAATGCCGTAAAAATAATCCAAACTCAGGGATGGCAGGATTCCATTCCATGCTTGTCCGATGCCCTGT
>JBOGLB010000203.1:0-7157 GCA_050745965.1 Terriglobales bacterium
GCCGGGTTCAGCAACCTCGGCGACTTCGTCTTGCATCAGCAAGCTGATGTCACGTGCCATCTTTCCCAGAGAACCCGTGAGGACGCCGCATGCGCACATCAGCGCGCCCAGCCGGTCGCGATGGGTGTGCCATGGCGCTTCGGGATAAGCGAGCCCGAGTTCAGCGGCCAGCGCCTGACCCACTGCAATTCCTTTGTCACCCAGAAGTGCGAGGGTTCCGCTTGCGCCTCCGAACTGAAGAATCGTTGCGGCCGCGAAACTCTGATTCAGTTCTTCATGTGAGCGACGAATTGCTCCAAGCCATCCCGCAGCTTTGAGCCCGAATGTAACTGGAGGAGCGGGCTGCATGAGCGTGCGTCCCAGCATGACGGTGCCGGAGTGTTTTTCCGCCAACCGGCGCAACGCTTTTTCCAAACGCGAAAGATCGGATTCGAGAACTGGATGCGCCTCTTTGAGCAAAAGGACCAGCGCCGTATCAGCCACGTCCTGGCTGGTTGCACCCCAATGCACAAAGCTCGCGGCCGCAGCGTCAGAGGCACGCACGCGTTCCCTTAGCGCTTTTACGACTGGGACGGCGGGCGTGGCTGATAGCAGACTGTCCCTCGAAATCGCTCCGGCGTCGAAGAATTCCGGCTTGGCTGCGGCGGCGATTGTTTCGGCGGCTGATCGCGGCACGATCCCTGCGCGGGCCCCGGCGCGAGCGAGAGCGCTCTCGAAATCAAGCATGGAACGGAGGACTGACTCGTCAGAAAAAAGTTGCGCGAGTTGATCGGTGGTCGTTAAACAATCAATCAGCCGCATGCGACCCCTTGTCCTGCCGGACATTGCAGAGATTAACACCCAACAACCGCTTTTTGAAAAGGGCAGTCGGCAATTCTGCTATTAGATTTCCGACCCCAGCTTGGGGTCGGATTGGAGATAACCGGTAGCTGACCGCTCCCCGGGCTTAACTCGGTATTGCGATTTTTGTTACTATTGCTTCCTACCTCTCTATCGGAAGTACCCTGCGAACTGCCAAAAGGAGGAAACATGGCAACCACCGTAGTCGCCCCAGAAGTTCACAAGAATGTCACTGAATATTTAGGCAAGCCGCGAAAAATGCTGGTGGATGGAAAGTGGGTTGATTCGGTTTCAGGTAAGACCTTTGAAACCTACAATCCTGCAACAGGCAAGGTTCTAGCCAAGGTCGCGGAGGGAGACCGCGCCGACATTGATCAGGCTGTCAAAGCGGCAAGAAAGGCCTTTGAGAATGGACGCTGGCCGGAAATGTCTGCCTCCAAAAGAGGACGTCTGCTATGGAAGCTGGCCGATTTGCTTGAAGCAAGTCTTGAAGAATTTGCGCAGCTGGAAACCCTCGATAATGGAAAGCCGCTCACAGTGGCCCGTGCCGCAGACGTTCCCCTGGCGATTGATATGTTTCGCTACATGGCAGGATGGGCGACCAAGGTAGAGGGCAATACCATTCCGATCTCTTCTGGAGGAGGAAAGTATTTTGCTTACACCTTGCGGGAACCGGTAGGAGTGGTTGGGCAGATTATCCCGTGGAATTTTCCGCTGTTGATGGCGGCATGGAAGCTCGCGCCGGCATTGGCGGTGGGTTGCACAGTGATCTTGAAACCTGCCGAACAGACTCCGCTGACCGCTTTGCGTTTAGGCGAACTGGCTATGGAGGCAGGGTTTCCTGATGGAGTCCTCAATGTGGTTCCGGGCTTCGGCGAAACCGCGGGAGCGGCTCTGGCTGCGCATCCTGACGTGGACAAGATTGCGTTCACCGGATCTACCGAAGTCGGCAAACTGATTTTGCAGGCTGCTGCCGGAAACCTGAAGAAAGTCTCGTTGGAACTGGGAGGAAAATCGCCAAACATCATTTTCCCGGATGCCGATTTGAAGGCCGCAATCCCCGGTAGCGCGAGCGGTATTTTCTTTAATCAGGGCCAGTGTTGTTGCGCGGGATCAAGGCTGTTCGTGCACAAAAGCATTTTTGACGAAGTGGTGGATGGCGTCGCCAAAGTCGCCAAGGAGTTCCGTGTGGGACCCGGATTTGATGCGGCCACAAATATGGGTCCGCTAGTTTCCCAGGAGCAGTTGGACCGGGTTTGCGGCTATCTCGATTCTGGAATCAGTGAAGGCGCAAAAGCTGTTGTTGGAGGTAAGAAAAAGAGCGGCGCTGGATACTTTGTCGAGCCGACCGTGCTGGTGGACACCAAGCCCGAAATGAAAATTGTCAAAGAAGAAATTTTCGGGCCGGTGGTGACCGCAATTCCGTTCAACGATCCGGAGGAAGTGCTTCCGTCCGCGAACAATTCCATCTACGGACTCGCAGCCGCCGTATGGACGCGCGATATCAGCAAGGCTCATCGCACCGCCGCAAAACTTCGAGCCGGAACGGTGTGGATTAATTGCTATAACGTGTTCGACGCCGCGCTGCCATTCGGCGGCTACAAACAATCCGGATGGGGCCGCGAAATGGGACACGACGCGCTTGAGCTTTACACCGAAACGAAGGCAGTCTGCGCCCAGTTGTAAGGGGACCGCATCGGTCAAAGAGGGTGAATTGTTTGCGGTGGGTAAGTCACAAATTTGCCCGAAATTGTGTTTCGCAAACCCCGATGTTAGCATCGAAGAGAACGCTATTAGACGCATTTGGTGGAGGTTTCATGTCACATAAAGAAGGCGGAAGCGGCATTGGCTGGTTTCTGGCGGGAATAGGTATCGGAGCGGTTGTAGGCATTCTATGCGCGCCGCAGTCCGGCAGCGAGATGCGCGACGTTCTGCTCTCGAAGGCGGATGAAGGAAAGGAATTTGTGCGTAACCGGGCGCGGGAGGCACGGGAACACGCATCGGACTGGATGGACCGCGGGAAGGACGTCCTGAATCAGCAAAAGGATCAGATTCGCTCGGCCGTGGAAGCTGGAAAACAGGCGTACCGCGAAACCACCAGCGCCGCCGCCGACGGTGGCACAAAGAATTTGTAATCTGGCAAAACGTCGCGCTGACTGAAAGGCGAGCGAAAGCTTATGGACCCAACCACGATCTTTATTGGTTTAACCACAGCTGCGGTAGTACTGCAGGCCGGCATCCTGATCGCACTTTACCTTGCCGTGCGCAAGATTGGTGCCAAAGTCGAATCGCTGGCTACGGAAGTGCAGGGCAATGTGTTGCCCAAGGTAGCTTCTTTGGCCTCCGACATGAACGATAAAGTGCTTCCTGCTGTGGACACAGCTCATGCACTATTGATCGAGTTGAAACCCAAAATCGAAGCGATAACTGATGACGTCAGCAGCACGAGCGCTGTGGTTCGGGCGCAGGTGGCGCGGATTGATGCGGCACTCACTGATATTGTTGATCGCACTCGCCTGCAAGTCATCCGAGCCGACGAAATCGTCGGCCACACCATGGACAGAATCGAAGAAACCGGGGACATGGTTCGCAAGACCGTCGTTTCTCCAGTGCGGCACATCTCCGGTGTTGTGCGCGGGGTCAGCACGGGCTTTGAAGTCTTTTTCGGGGCCAAGCGCCGGCGCCGAAATGGCAATGGCGTTTCACAGGATGAGATGTTTATATAGCGGTTCTCCACACTTTCGTCATCCGACGAAAATCCGTCCGCGGCTTTTTGCTTTCGCGCTGGCATATATATCCTTATTGCGCGAGCACGGCGGCTTTGAGCTACCGCGCGCGATGCCGGAGTGGCCCTATCCCCTGATCTTCGATGTAGCGCGGCAACTGCTGGTCAATTGACGAAACAGGCATTTGCATCAACTGACATCGGCAGTGAGTGAAATGGCGATGTTACGCCAGCTTTTCGGTGCACCTGCTACCATTGCCACATGTTCAATTTTGGGAAGCCGAAAACCGCTGGCGACTGGATAGTTCACATCGCTGGGGCCATCGTCGCGGTATTCCTTGTCTGGTGGATGCTTCGGATGTACGTACTGTGACTGTTACGATTTGCTACTCACCCTAAAGTAACTGCTCAACGTAGTCCTGATCTTCGAGGTAGGGCGGCAACTGTCGGTCAATTGACGAAACAGGCATTTGCATCAACTGACATCGGCAGCGAGTGAAATGGCGATGTTACGCCAGCCACCCCAGCCAGCATAAACCGGTTCTAGTGAAAGATCGGTGGTAGCCTACAACTGTGAAATTCGTAACTCTGCTCTTCGTGCTTGCTTTCGCGGCGCCAAGCAGTTCGCAAGCTTCAAGACCTGTCACATCTCAGGTTTCTCGAAGGGTCCAGCTCTTCCGGCATCATTCCACGGTTGCGTGGCCGTGCGATTCATCAGGTGTGAACGCCTTTGTTTATGAAGCTGGTTTGGCAGTTGATGCAGATGGCGCTTTTCGAGCTTATCACCCAGATAATCGGCGGGGGCTCGACAGCATTGAACATGCAGGCCGCCCGGGCAACTGGTGGGCTCTGGCAACCGACACGGGCAAAACAAGCGGCCGCCCGGTCGTGCAACAGAAGGATGATCCCGCGCCCGGATACTACGTCTCAATGACCTCGCTTTTCGATGCCAGTAATCTTAACGAACGCGACCCACGTCGCTTTGTAGATGCCGCCCACATTCCGTATGTGGTGCTTCCCCCAGTAGGGCTCAAGCATGCCAAGTTAGGGGATTTTGCGACCGTAATCAATTTACGAAATGACAAAGTTGCAGGAGCAATTGTGGCGGATGAGAGCGCCCCCGAGCTAAGAATGGGGGAAGGCTCCATTGCTTTGGCTAATGCGTTGGGTATCGATTCCAATCCACGAAGTGGTGGAACAGATGAGAAGAGCGTTGCTTACGTCGTTTATCCGGGGTCAGGAAACGGCAGGCCGCGAAGCTTGGATGACGTTGCATCCATTTCCAACCGCCGTTTTCAGACATGGGGTGCCCTACAGACTCTCAATACTTGCTTAAGGTAGAGTTCTCATTTCGCGATTTCTCGGTCATACGTCAAATTGACGAAGCCAGGCATTTGCACCAATTGAGATCGGCCGTGAGCGAAATGGCGATGTTAGGTCAGCAATAGGGGGTTGGAGTGCGTGCGCTAACCAGCGGATTTATCAGGCGAGATGAAAAGCTACACGCTAATCGGCTCATTGAACGAAAATGCGAGCTGGAGCGGAGACGCGGAGGTCTTTCTGCAAGCTCTTTATACCCAGCGAGTGCAATGCGTGATCGAGGGGTTGAGCAGGCACAAAACTGAGGACCCATTGGCCCGCGATGGCCGCGAGCAGTAGCGCAGGGCCATCCACTAGATTCTTGGCGCGGATTGCCTCACCCCCAGTATCACGGCTAACCTCTTTCAAGAACTTCTCGTTCGGCTCCGGAGGTGACCCCACCATCAGAGAAAAGAGCGCAACTCCTTCTCTTTCAAGTGCCTCTTCAGCAGCAGCGTGCGTGACATGACTCGCATTATCGTCTCCGTCGGAAATCAACAGGATCGCCCGGCGAGGGAACTCGGGATTCGCTGATCTGCTTATCTTTTCAATGCAGGTACGCAGAATTGCATCATAAACTGCTGTGCCACCGCCAAACTGTGCCGCATTTAGCAGCGCCTGTGCCTCAGAGGTCTGGACGGGCCCGGTGCTAATGACAACGGAATCGTTAAATAGAACGAGATAGCCGCGATTGCCATCCGTCGATAAAGTTTGGAAAAGCCGCAGCGCGGCCGTTCTGATTAAGCCAGCGCTCTTGGCGTCCGACCCGCTCCGGTCAACTAACACTGCGAAGAGCAGCGGGTCGTTCTTTACGGAGCGCAGCGCATTAATCTGGACAGGTTGCTTATCCACAGTAACGCTGAGTTCCGACTGGGTCGGCGATGTTGGAGAACGGTGTTTGTCTGAAGCGGTCAGAAACACTTGAATCGGTGATTTGCCGGATGGTGCTGACTGGGGATTTCCCGGCACAACCTGTTCCCGGCTTGAGACGGTCGAGAGCAAAAAAACGCCGCAAAGGATGTGATGCCAGGGCAGATTCATAACGGCAAACTATCTCATAGGCGATTTCCGCTCGATCGAGAAAGTGCAAAGGCCGCGTCATTGTTGTAATCAGGCATTTGCACCAATTGACATCGGCGGGGAGTGAAGCGGTGTCAAACCACCATACCAGCCATGAAGCCGACGATAAAGAGCGGTAGTGAGGCTATCTCCACAATGAATACGAGCCATTTCGGAGCGGCATGTATCCCCGCCACAAGACCGAAAATCATACCGATAGGGGCAAGTAGAAATAATAAGCCAAGCCTGAGGGTTTCCGGGCCTTGCCAAGGCGGCAGCCAAGGAGACGGTCTCATCTGATAGTAGAGAAATGTGCCAGCAGCAAAAGAGGCATTTGCACTAAGGATGCCAAGTGCGACTAGTGCGAGGGCGTTTGGCCATTGCCCTGGCCGCGCCCTAAACAGTTTCGCCCATGCCCAAAAGGAGAGCACGAAAGGAGCGCACGTCAGCTTCCTATTGGAAAGTGGGCACTAACCCAGCCGAGCTTTGCTCGGTATGGACAGCCAAGGGCGGACATCCCCACGTGTTTTCTGGACGTACTTCCTTTCATTCTTAAAATCTAAGTCAAAGGCCGAGGGCAATACTGCCCCCGCCATACGATCCAGTCTCCGGTTGAGAGTCCCTTGGTCTCTCATTTAAATTGAACTGTGCGTTCCATTCTTCAGAAACCGGGATTGCGTTTTATTTTCGCGGCCAACATGATTTCCATGCTCGGCAGCGGCATGAACTCCGCCGCAGTCGCGTGGTACATCCTGCAAGCCACTCACTCTGAAGTGGCGCTCGGTATATTCGCAGTTCTTGCGACCCTCCCGGCAATGCTGCTTCTTCCCTTCACCGGAGTTGTCATTGATCGTGAAGACCGGCGCAGGCTCGTCATGATGCTCGATGCCGCACGCGCCATCATTATTATCGTGGTGGCGGTTCTAGCGTTTGCACATAAGGTGAGAGTTTGGGAAGTTTATCTGATGAACACGCTGGTGGCGGCGGGCTTCTGGATGTTCTGGCCAACCATCACCGCTTTGATTCAGGAACTAACGCCCGGCGAAGAATTCGTTCATGCGAACACCTTTCTGCTTGCCGGGATACAAGGGGGATGGCTGATCGCTGGATCAATCGTAGGATTCGTTTATAACCTCATCGGCCTTGGCGGCGTTCTGCTCATTGACTTCTCGAC
>JBOGLB010000204.1:0-3431 GCA_050745965.1 Terriglobales bacterium
GGCTGATTTCCTTTAGTGATTCCTTCATGGAAAGCGACGAGCGCGAATATTTGGCCATTGCATATGCCAACACTTCAGGCTCCGCTCCGAACACGGCGTACACTTCAGCCGAGGGCGCTTCAGATGAAGATGCAGTCTCGATTTCGGGAGTGCTGGCGACTTCGGGCATAGCGGCCTTTGCTACAAGTTCAGCGAGAGAAGAATTGGAAGCATAAAAAAATGCCGATCCTGCTTTAGGCAGCGACCTCTGCTGGCTTTCGCCGTTTTTCAATTCCGTCGAGGGCCTTCCATAGCGCGCTAGCCGCGCTTTCTCCCGCTACCAATGCTCTCTCGGTCGCCTCAGGATTCGCTTCCAGGCGTTTACCCAGTTGCTGACGCCACACATTCGCGTGCAATACATCCGCTGTAGCGTGCAGGCTGAAATATCCGCAAGTCTTTTCGCTTGCGCCGTACATTTCCTTGAGCCCACGCGCCTTTTCGACCGCAACGCGCGGCACTTGGGATTCATAGCCATAAAAAGCGGCTAGCGCTTCTTCTGGAGTTCCGTCGCTCGCGATTTGATAGAAGAATCGGGTTAGCTCTTTCACGGCTTCAACGGGGGCGTGGTCCTGCATTTTTCGGTCTCCACACATTCCTTCCAGAAAATCCAGCCACAGGTCCGAGTGAGCGCGAGATTCCTCCCCTGACATGTCCGCCATTCCTTTCTCGTCGGCCATGTTGGCAAGCACGGCCTGCCGCAGCTCGCAGTTATCTAAGCGGACGGCCAATTGAGCGAGATAGGTTGGGAACGCCGCGACGTGGTGATAGTAGTCTTTCGCGTAGGCTTGTAAGTCGTCGCGAGTGAGTTTGCCCGCAGTCCACGCTTTATAAAACGGATGGCAGAGCAAATTATATTTCGCAATCCGCGCATCAAGTTCGTGGAAAAATTCCTGTGTGCTTACCATGCCATTGCCTCCGCTGTAATCTGGATAGCCCACATAATACGAGAGCCGCAAAATAGTCACAAGTTGGATTGCGATATCGTGCGCTGCAATTTAACCACGAAGGTACACGAAGGACCCCATTGCCATTTGGATTCAGCCTTCGTGCAACTTCGTGTCCTTTCTGGTCAACCGAATTTAGGACACTACCAGCGATCCAATTCACAATCGAAGAGCGGTTCAAGTTTGATCTGAGGATTAGGCGCAACATCCCAGTCCGGGAACACCCGGCGTCTTTTATCATTTTTCATACGCCGACCAAATCAGGCGCAGGCATAATTTCTTCAGTTCCCGTTAAACGTCAATATGTACTGCTTCCGATTTCGTCTGAATGTTATCTTCATAGCGTTCGTCCTCCTTCTTTCCGCCGATGGACAATTACAAGGGCCGAAAATGCCTCGCGATCCACGCGTACCGGTCGAAGTGAAATTTGCAGCAGGCTACGTTAATACAGCTTCCCGTCCCGCGGGTTTCAGATCAGCTTTGCTTTGGGGAATTGCTATTGCTGATACGCGAGTTCCCGGTTACGAATCCGCAGTCGTGGAGATTGCTTCGACGCAACTTATTTGTCGCGTGGGCGGCACGGACGTCACCCTAAATGACGATGGCCCCCATGTCCGAGGAGGCCTTTATCAACGCCGCCCGTGGTTTGCCACGGATAGTCACGAACCCATCCCGCTAAGTTACTCCCAAACAGACCATGCGGTTGTGCTGAACGTGGGCCAACGTGCCGATCTCATTTGGCATTTCTGGAGTCCTTCGCCGCGCGCAAGCCTTCCACCCGGCAAGTTGGAAGGTTGTACGGTCAAAGTTCACGCCAAAATTTCCAGAGGAGCTCTGTTGCAGATAGGAATGGATTATTGGCGCTCCTCAACTGTTCCCTATGGCTTCGGCGATAATAATCATGAAGCGGGCGCCAGTAACTGGTATTTCGCTGCTCCGCAATGGCAGGATGCACTGTTTACGGATGTGGCCCGGCCAAATTGACTGCCCCATTTCGTAATTTGTCGTTGTGTCACTCAAAACGCCGCAACGTCGAACCCCTCGGGTCGGGAAGTTGGCCGATACCAGGCGCCTCTGGGGATCTGCGAGCGCTATCGCAAAGTGTTTGCGCGCTCTTCCCCAGTTATTTCCTTCGGAGGCTTATGTTCGCAACTAGAAGTGTTGAGGCAATGATCGGCAGTGATTAGCCGCTGGACCGGCTTTCCGCCAATGATGTGGGATTGGATGATCTCGTCAACATCATTCGCGGTCACGCCCCCATACCAGATCGCGTCTGGATAGACCACTACGTTGGGCCCATGCTCGCATTGATCGAGGCAGCCGGATTGATTCGCCCGCACTTTTCCCTTGAGTCCCAAAGCCGCGAGCTTCTGCTTGAATAATTTCTGCAGAGCACTGGTCCCTTCGGGGTCGCAGCAACGGCGCGACTGTCCCGGCGGACGCTGATTGCAGCACACAAAAATGTGCTTTTCGAATTTCGGCATGAATACAATTTACCGCAGCCCGAGGGTAAGGGTGCGTAAAGGACGTCGTCCTTGAGAGCCTAGTCCTTCAGAGGAACCATGGGCTTGTCGCCCTGGCAGAACGTTGCAACCCGTAGAAACCCAACCGTGGGTTCCGTGACTACCATTACCGGACCATAACAATAGACCGCATGTCCGGTCTCAGCCAAATACCACTGTCCGCCCTTTCGGGATTGAGGACCATTGGAGCGGGCGGCCGGAAGGCCTGTTGGAGGCGTGAACCGAGGGCCTACGATCGAAATCATCAGAATCAAAGTTGCTAGAGCTTTCATTTTCACGGCAATCCGATCTACGCGTTCACAATAAGGTGGTGTTTCAATTTCTCGCTGCTCTCTCTATATAGTGAGAGGAATTCTGCGCACATCAGCAGTGTCAGCCGCCGGCTTGGGTGGCTTCTGTAGCGCCGGCATTTGCGCCCTCGCCGCATTCTTATTTCTGATACCGTCACGCGGAGAAACCCGCAGTCGAGGGGCTGTCGTGTGCGCGCCCACTTTAGCCGCGCCATCTACCATTGCGCGTTCCCGCAAAAGTTCCTTCAATTTCATCGCGTTCAGTTGGGAACTGTCGTTAAATAAATCGCGAATCAGGTCACGTTGAGATTGGATGGTGCGTCCTTGTTCCACCACAAGCGTGCACATCAGGCCGTAAGAGCCGAGAAACAGCACTATCAAAATCGGCAGCATTCCTTTTCTTTTCTTCGGGACAACCGTCGCTGCGTCTAAAGCCAAAGTCACCAAGGGCTGCTCCAATCTGTGGTCATTGCCTGAGTTGCCGGCATGATGGGAAATGCAGCTTTGGAGCCAACGCCACCTCTCAAGCTAACTACCTGCAAAGATGGAGTTTAGATATACCTTGGATGGCTACGCAGGGCGCGTCTGTCGCAACTTCGTGCACATTATAGGCAAGGCTCAGCGGGTTTTATCGC
>JBOGLB010000205.1:0-10713 GCA_050745965.1 Terriglobales bacterium
GGAGTTGTATCCATATATCGAATACATGAAATATCTTTTGCCGGGTTCAATTACGCTGGCCATGTTCGTTTCGGTGATGATCGGCGGAGGCATGCTCTACATTGATGACAAGGCTCGCGGAGTGCACGAAGGTTATCTTGTGACTCCCATCACGAAGGCGGAGCTGGTTTTTGGACTCAACGGAGCTGGCGCTATTAAAGCGGTGATGACCGGAATAGTGATTACGGTGATCGGTTCGCTGATGTCTGGAGTCAGTACGCTGTTCAATCTAGCGACCGCGTTGGGTCTGATCATCATGATCGTGCTGACTTCGATTGCGTTTAACACCATGATGTTTTTGCTGATGGTTCGCATCGAAGATCCGCTGGTGCCGCGGGCGATGTTTGGCATTCTGAATACGTTGCTATTCTTCCCAAGTGGAGCTATCTATCCTATTCAAGCGTTTCCCCGGTGGCTGCAAGCCATTGCGAAGGTAGATCCTTTTACGTTTGCGGTGCACGGCTTTAAATCCCTACTTCTAAAGGAAACCGGATTATCCGCGATTCTGCCTGACATGATGTACCTGTCGTTGTTCGCGATTATCGGTCTTAGTATCGCGACGCCTCTGTTCAAGCGAACTCTGTAGCTGTGCTGCCTTTTTACCTTCCGGCGAGAATGCATTATGCTGAGAATGTCATGACATTGCTTGATGCGCGGGAGTATGACCCATCGAGGGATCGCCGGCGAAAAATAAGGGTAATTACAATTATTGTGGTATTCGCCGTGATTGGCGGGCTGTCATGGTACTACCACAATTGGCCGGAAGAGCGTGTCGCGGATCAATTTTTCCAGGCTCTGCAAGACAGAAATTACGATGGCGCTTACGGCATCTGGATGCACGATCCGGATTGGAAGCAGCATGCCTCGAAATATACGCGATATCCATTCAACGATTTTTATCGCGACTGGGGACCCGGCGGGGAATGGGGACTCATTAAGTCACACAGAATTTATGGTTCGGCTACTCCGAAAGGCGGGGGCAGCGGCGTGATCGTGGAAGTGATAGTAAATGAGCGTGCGGAACATGCGCGGGTATGGGTGGAAAGAGCGGATAAGACCATAAGTTTCTCGCCGTACTGAAGGGTAACCAAGCCCGCGGAAAAGTCCCTTTCGCACGGATCAACTGACCTCGGCGGCTTAAAGCCGATGTGGAGAAGACCAGTTATCGCAGCGGTAAACCGCTGCGCCACCCAAAAAACCAGCGCGACGTCGAGTTTTTCCGCGAGCTGTTTATAGCCGTTCGGAATGACAATATTGTCCGACAGTTGCCCAGCCTCATTTATCCCAGCCTCAGGCCACAGCCGCCAAGGTCTTTAATGCTTTCTGCAATGATGCTTCATCGCTAACATTGACTGCGCTCTTGGAGCGGTCAATTTGCCGCATCAAGCCACACAGCACCTTGCCCGGACCCACCTCGATGAATGTCTGGACGCCGCTCGAAATCAGCAGACGCATGGATTGATCCCACTTCACCGATCCAGTTACCTGGCGAACCAGGGCGTCACGGCTTTTTGCGGCGTCATAGTGTGAAGCTGCATCAACGTTACAAATGACCGGCACCCGCGACTTCTGAAAAATTACTTTTTGCAAATCAACAGCAAGACGGTCCTGTGCCGGCTTCATCAATGCACAATGAAAGGGCGCGCTCACAGGTAATAAGACGGTACGCTTTGCCCCTCTCGCATCCGCAAGCTTGATGGCGCGCTCAACGGCGGTTGCATGGCCTGAAATTACAATCTGTTCGGACGAATTGATGTTTGCCGGCTCGCACACCTCATTTTGCGCGGCTTCGTTGCATACTGCGGCCACGGTTGCTAAATCCATTCCGAGGATTGCCGCCATGGCTCCCACGCCTACAGGAACGGCTTCCTGCATGTATTTGCCCCGGTTTCTGACCGTTCGCACCGCATCGCGAAACGAGATGGTTCCGGCAGCGACGTGCGCGGAATATTCTCCGAGACTATGTCCCGCGACATACGAGGGTTTGACACCTCTTTCATTTAGCACGCGGTAGGCTGCCACCGAGGCAGTCAAAATTGCAGGCTGAGTGATTTCGGTGAGGCGCAATTGCTCTTCCGGGCCTTCAAAGCATAGCCTCGAAAGTTTGTATTCTAAAGCGTCATCCGCTTCGTCAAAGGCTTGCCGGGCGATGGGATAAAGGTCCGCCAGATCTTTTGCCATGCCGACGGCCTGGGAACCTTGTCCGGGAAAAATAAATGCGATGGGATCGTTAGAGGCTGGGGATGAGGCTGAAGTTGCCATCAGTTCTATGATCGAATGGCTACGGCTTCCCCGCGCCTATAGGTTCGGGGGCACTTATAAGCGCGTCCAGATGCTTGAGCATTTCTTGTACCGTCAATGAATACATTTCGCGATCAACGCCTTCTCCGGACTCGAGCGCGGTTTTCAAATAGTGCCCCGCGATTTCTATGGCCAGCGAATCTGTAATGCTTTTGCCGGTGCGGTTCTGGTATTCCACCCATGCTGGAAGAGGCAATGCAACCCAGACAGGACGCCCGTCCACCAGGAATTTGATGTCCACCGCGTCGGCATGTCGCGTGGCGACCGCAACGATGAGGGCCTGATAAATGCAGTGAACTTCCTTCCTGGACCAGCGGTCTGCGGCAGTGAAATCTCTGTACATAATCCATAAAAACTATACCGGACAGACATGGCGCGGGCAAATGTCCGGAGTGGACGGGCCCGAAATCACCGGGTTCCAACAAATTGTATATTCACAATCTTTTAACACAACACGGCTTGCGGATAAGTGAGAATCCTTGGGCTACATTTTTGAACTCTCCAGCACAGAGTTAGAAAGGATGTTTCGTTTATGCGTGGCAACTATTTGCAAGTAGGCGCGATTGCGACTGGCATGTTCATCGCCATGATGTTCAATCTCGGATGCAACAAGAGTTCAACTAATGAGACCGCATCCTCTGGAGGAACCACGCAGGTGATTGGCGCTGGAAGTACGTTTATCTATCCAATCATGTCCAAATGGATAAATGACTTTCAAGGCACGCACCCAGGCATCCAGATCAATTACCAATCCATCGGAAGCGGCGGCGGGATTCAGCAGCTCAAAAAAGGTCTGGTGGATTTCGGAGCCAGCGATGCTTCGCTCAGCGACGATCAACTGAAGGACATGAAGGCAATAATTCAGATTCCGGAGAGCGCGGGTCCAGTGTGTATTACCTATAACTTGCCGGATCTCAAGAAACCGCTTCAACTCAGCGCCTCCACTTTGGCGGGAATCTATCTCGGCAAAATCAAAACCTGGCAGGATCTCGCCGTCAGAAAAGATAATCCGGGCGTGACCTTGCCGAAGCAACCTGTAGTTGTTGCACACCGCTCTGATGGCAGCGGCACCAGCAATATCTTCACCACATATCTGGCAAAGGTGAGCCCCGAATGGTCCTCCAAGGTCGGCAAAGGAATTTCGGTGAGCTGGCCGGTCGGGTTGGGCGGCAAAGGCAGCGAGGGTGTGACCGGCGTGGTTAAGCAAACACCCGGCACCATTGGTTATGTGGAGCTGAATTACGCTAAAGAAAACAATTTGCCGGTAGCACTGATTCGCAATCAAGCGGGCAATTGGGAAGCACCCAGCCCGGAGGGCACTGCGGCCGCCATCAGCGGGTTTAGCGACGAACTGGCGAAGGATGTCCGCACACCAATCGTGGACCCTCCGGCTTCGGCTAAAGACGGCTACCCCATCTGCGGATTCACTTATCTGCTGGTGCCTAAAGACGGCACTGACGCAGCCAAGCGTGGTGTGGTGAAGAGCTTCATTCAGTACATCCTTACCGACGGACAAGCCAATGCAAACGCTCTTTTCTACGCGAAGCTGCCGGCCACTGTCGCGGATCAGGATCAAAAGCTGCTGGGGGACATGCTGGCCAACGGGCAGCCGATTGCCGGCTCGGGCACGACGTCAGCTTCAAAGTAAATCTCGACCAGAGCGTTGCGTTTCTTTCCGCGACGCTCTGCGTTCAAAAACCCCGTGGTGGATTATCATGGCTAGCTAACGCCTTCCATGAAAAATCTTGGCATCCTTCTGTCCGGACGCGGGTCCAATTTCGAAGCAATCGCGAAAAGCGCCGCCTCGGGCGGAATTCGCAATGCTCAGATTGCTGTAGTCATCTCTAACAGACCTGACGTCGGGGGCCTCGACATCGCCCGCCGGTTGGGGCTCAACGCGGTTGTTATTCCTTCAAAAGGTAAGCAACGCGAAGAGCATGACCGAGAAGTTGCGGCGGTTTTGCAGCAGCACAAGGTTGATCTTGTCTGCCTTGCGGGATATATGCGCCTGCTATCGCCCTGGCTGGTACAGCAGTTCCCGCACCGCATTCTGAACATTCATCCTTCGTTACTGCCGGCCTTCCCTGGATTGGAGGCGCAAGAACAGGCAATCGCTTACGGAGTAAAAGTCGCCGGGTGCACCGTGCATTTCGTGGATGAAGAACTGGACCATGGACCCATCATCGTGCAGAAAGCGATTCCCGTGCTGGATTCTGACGATGAGCATTCGCTCGCAGCGCGGATACTACAGCAGGAACACATCGCGTACTCGGAAGCGATCAACATCGTGTTGGAGGGACGGTATCAGATCGCCGGACGAAAGATGGTGACGCGCATCAACTCGAAGGATTGATTTTGACGGCAGGTTTTAGTCTTTTTTGGAACCCTTAAAAGCTAAATTAGCATTTAAGTTTTAGCACGTAAAACTTAAATGCACAAGTCGGATTGAACGAAAGCTTAATTGCTGCGACGAAGGGCCTTTAATACCAGCCCGTTGAAGGGACACCAGGTTTTTCATTTTGACTGCCTCTGAAGTGGGTCGTAAATGCAATAATTGTTTTCGATGCCATTCGCCCCGGTTGACGAACAACTTGCATACATCAAAAAAGGCTCCGCGGAAATTATTAAGGAGTCCGAACTGGTTGCCAAGCTCGAGAGATCAAGGGCCACCAATACCCCCCTTCGCGTCAAGGCCGGGTTCGATCCTACGGCTCCAGATTTGCATCTTGGCCATACTGTCCTTTTGCGCAAGCTCAAGCATTTTCAGGATCTCGGACACACGGTCACATTCCTGATCGGTGATTTCACCGCGATGATCGGAGACCCCACCGGCCGCTCGGTTACGCGTCCATCGCTGAGTTCTGAAGACATCATGCGAAACGCTAAAACCTATATGGCTCAGGTTTACAAAATCCTGAACCGTGCAACCACACAGACGCGATTCAACAGCGAATGGATGGACAAAATGAAAGGCGAGGACTGGGTTCGCCTTTCGGCCAGGTTTACGGTCTCGCAGATGCTCGAGCGAGAGGAATTTCACAAGCGCTTCCAGGAAGAGAAGCCGATCGCCATGCACGAATTGCTTTATCCGCTGGTTCAGGGATATGACTCGGTGGCACTGAAAGCCGATGTCGAACTTGGCGGTACCGATCAGAAATTTAATTTACAGGTGGGGCGAGAGCTGCAGCGCAGTTATGGACAGGAATCGCAGGTCGTCTTGACGATGCCGATTCTGGAAGGCCTCGACGGCGTGCAGAAAATGTCAAAATCATTCGGCAATGCAATTGGTATTCAGGAGCCGCCGCTCGAAATGTACGGCAAGATCATGTCAATCTCAGACGAGATGATGTGGAGATATTACGAGCTGCTTACGGATGTCCAACTTCTAGAGATTGAGAAGATGAAGCGTGAAGCGCACCCGATGGAAGCGAAGAAAGACCTGGCGAAACAAATTGTAACGGATTTCCATTCGGCAGAAGCCGCGACGAAGGGTGGGGAAGACTGGGCAAAGCAATTCCAGAAGAAGGAAGTTCCGGAAGATGTGGAGGAGGTTTCGGTTAGCATGGCGGACGTTGCCGGATCATTGGACGAGTCCGGCCGCGCCCTGATCAGACTTGATCGTTTACTTGCAAAGTGTGGGCTCGCGGACTCCACGACAGACGCTGCAAGGAAACTGAAACAGGGATCGGTGAAAGTTAACGATGAAGTAGTAAGTGACCCCCGTATGATTCTCCTTCCACTAGGCCCTCCATGGAGGCTGACATTAAGAGTAGGGAAGCGCGTCAAAATCGTCCTGATTAATCGCTAGCGACGTGGGGACAGCCGCCCTCGGCTGTCCTGGGCGAGCTTGCTCGCCAATATATCTCCAGATTTGAGGCCTGCCAGCAATAATCGAACTGTAAAGGCTTCTGCAGCTACGGACTCCTCCTACAATTTCCAATTGCGGAGCTGCGCGCCGCCCAGACAGCCGAGGGCGGCTGTCCCCACGTGGCCAATTCCTGTAAACTCTGTCTTTATTCTTGAATCAGGAGACAACAGTGAAAGCGTTTCTGGTTGGGTTGATTCTTGGTCTGATAGCGATACCGATTGGGGTGTATTTCTATTTCGTGACGGGGAGCGCGCCCGTGGCCACGGCAGCGCAAGCCATGCCCTTCGAAAAAGCGTTGGCCAAAAAAGCGCTTGCCGCCCGGGTTGCAAAAGAGATGCCGCGAAGTGTTCCAGTTGCGGCGGACGAGTCAACATTCCGCGCCGGTGCTCAGGTGTATCGCGACAATTGTGCGGTGTGTCACAGTTATTCCGACGGAAGTCCCGGCGGGATCTCGAAGGGAATGTTTCCGCGTCCGCCAAAACTTTTGCAAGGGCGTGGCGTGACCGACGATGCACCCGGTGAAACTTATTGGAAAGTTGCCAACGGCATTCGCCTGACCGGCATGCCCGCTTTCAATCAGTCGCTTTCGAACACGGAAATGTGGCAAGTCAGCCTGCTCGTAGCGAACGCGGATAAATTGCCGGACGCAGTGAAGGCATTGCTGACGCAGCCGCAGAATCCGCCGGCTGTCGGAAGTATTGTTCCGTCACAAGCTGCTTCTCCTCAGCCGGGCTCGCGTTGATTTGAGCCTGTGGCAAATTTATAGAAGGCCGAATCCGCAGCCACCTTTGACGCATCTTATTTTGAGCGTGCCGCGGTTTGGAATCCAGGTTCGATGATGCGGCAAAAGAAGTTCCGGGGAGCTGGAAGAAGTCAACAACATGGAAAAGAAGAAGGTGGAATATTTTAAGAAGCGGCTGGAAACCAGGCAGGAAGAACTACGCCGCATGGTCAGCCGCATTGAACAGGACGGACGTACCGTGGACGAAGACTCGACGCAGGACATTGCCGACCGCGCCGCCAGTTCCTATACCAAGGAATTTCTTTTTCACCAGAGCAATAATGACCGCCACCTGCTGCAAATGGTGGAAAGCGCGTTGTCGCGGATGCGTGGAGGGACGTTCGGAGAGTGCATCTCCTGCGGCAAAGAGATTAATGCGAAACGCCTGGAAGCAGTGCCGTGGACTCGGCATTGCATAGAATGTCAGGAAAAGTTGGAACAGGGGCAGTTGGAAGAAGTGCCCGGGTAGTTGTGTGGTGAAAAACGACGTGCCTCGTTTAGACTTCCCGCCAGATGTCCCGGAAATCGAAAAAGCCTGTTTTGCCTGACAGCCATTCGGCGGCCTTCACTGCGCCTTCGGCGAATCCGCGACGTGATTTTGCGTCATGACACAGGTAGATCGTGTCATTCGGCGAGTTCAGAATCACTTCGTGCATTCCGACCACATCGCCTTCGCGAAACGAGGTGATTTCGAGCTCTGCTCCGGAAGGTTCGCGAACTATTTTTTGCAATTCCAATGCGGTTCCGGAAGGCGCATCCTTTTTGTTTGCGTGATGACGTTCGAAAATTTGTCCGGAGTATTGATGGCGCAATGCGGCTGAGGCGGCGCGTGCGACGTCATAGAAAAGGTTGACGCCGATGGAAAAATTCGGGCCATAAACAAGACCAGTTCCCGCTACTGAGACAAGTTGCCGAATTTTTGGCAGATCGTTAGTCCAGCCAGTCGTGCCCACAACCATATTTTTCTTTGCGCGGACACAGGCCTCGATGTTTTGCAGGACCGCGCCGGAATTCGTGAAATCAATAACGGCATCAATTGTGCTCAACAAGTCCGGTGTGAGTGCCGCGGCGTTGGGATTGTCTCGCCCGCCCAAAACACTCACGTCATGGCCGCAATGGGAAGCGACTTCCGCGACCAACAATCCTGTTTTGCCTCGGCCTAATATAAGGAGCTTCATTGAGCACGAACTCTAGTCAAAGACAGCTGGATCCAGTTCCGAAAAAAATGCTTTGTGCAGCCGTTGAACAACTCCGGGCACTGCTTCTTCTTCTATCACGAAGGTCAGATTAATTTCCGAAGCGCCCTGCGAAATCATTCGAATATTTACGTCGGACAACTCTCCGAATACCCTGCCGGCGATTCCTGGAACTTGCCGTAAATTTTCCCCTACCAGACAGACAATTGCTTTACGGCCCTCATACTTTACATCAGCAAGTTTAGCTAAATCGGCGGCGAGCGTGGGGATGGATTCGTTGGAATCCACCGTCAAAGATACGCTCACTTCGGACGTTGAAACCACATCCACCGGTACTCGGTGATGGTCGAACGCCTCGAAAATCGCTCTCAGAAATCCGTGCGCCAGTAACATGCGTGGGGCGGCGACATCCACAATTGTGATGCCCTTCTTTACAGCGATAGCTTTGAAAACATTCTTGCAGGGCGGAGTGCGCGCCGTAATCTGCGTGCCTTCGCAGGCCGGATTACGCGAGTTCAACACCTGCACCGGAATATTCTTTTGTATGGCGGGCAAAACCGTAGCCGGATGAAGCACCTTTGCGCCAAAATACGCCAACTCGGCGGCCTCGTCGAAGCTGATGATTTTGATGCGCCGCGCGTCGCGGCACAAATTCGGGTCGGTCGTCATCATGCCGTCAACATCCGTCCATATCTCGATTCTCTGTGCGCCCAAGCTTGAGCCGATAATCGCAGCCGAAAAATCCGAGCCACCACGTCCGATGGTGGTGGTGACGCCACTTTTAGTTGCGCCCACAAAACCGCCCATCACCGGAACTCGACCCGCTTCGAGCAAGGGCTGAATCCTGGCGATAAGCTGCTGGTTAATTTCATCCCATAAGGGTGTAGCGCGAGTGAAGGTGTTATCCGTCACGATACATTGGCGAGCGTCCACTACTTCGGCGTCAATCTGATGTGCGCAAAGAGCCGCAGCGACGATCTTGCTGGAAAGAATTTCACCGAATGAGGCAACATGATCGGAAGTGCGGGGAGTAAGTTCGCCGACAGCGCTGATTCCCCGGATGAGTTCGTCGAGAGCTTCGAAATCTGCTCCGAGATCGCCGTGCAGGCGACTGAATAATGCCGTTCCTAACAACTCGCCGGCAGTATTGTAATGACGCTCGCGAAGGGATCGGGAAGCGTTCAACGCCTTGTCGCGCTCACCGGCCCCAGCGGCGCTGCCCAGCCCCAGTAATTGATCCGTAACTTTTGCCATTGCGCTGACTACCACGACGGGAGTTTGTTGAAGGCGGCCAGCGACGATGCTGACGACGCGCTTGATGGATTCGGCGTCACCAACGGAAGTCCCGCCGAATTTCATAACGATCATGGCTGCGGCCTTCTCGGGCGGGCATTCCTGGAGCTTGATGGAATCACATCAATCCAGATAACCTTGTGCCTTGAGCAGCTCGGCGTTCAATAAGGCCGCCCCGGCAGCGCCGCGGATGGTGTTGTGAGACAAGACGGTAAACTTCCAGTCGAGCACGCCACATGGTCTTAGACGCCCAACGGAGGTCGTCATTCCGTTGCCGGATTCAACGTCGAAGCGGGGCTGTGGCCGGTCAGACATGGTCAGATATCGCACCGGCTCGGCGGGTGCGCTGGGCAATTTCAACTCCTGAGGCATGCCGCGAAAATTGTTCCAGGCATCAATAATCTCTTCCGTCCCAGCTTTCTTGTGGAGTTTTATTGAGATTGATTCGGTATGACCGTCCTCGACCGCGACCCGGTTGCATTGCGCACTCATGGCAAAATCAACAGGAACAATTCCCGCGCCATTCAGCCGCCCGAGAAGTTTCCGAGTCTCCTCTTCCATTTTCTCTTCTTCCTTGCCGATGTATGGAATTACGTTTCCCATGATGTCGAGCGAAGCCACTCCTGGATATCCTGCGCCGCTCACGGCTTGCATCGTGACCGCCATGACTGTTTCGATCCCGAAACTTTTCTGCAGCGGACAAAGCGCCAGCACTAGGCCAATGGCAGAGCAGTTCGGATTGGTGACTACGAAACCACCGGATTTCTTTCGCCACGATTGGCACTCCAGTAATTTAATGTGATCCGGATTTACCTCCGGAATCACCAGCGGCACATCTTTCTGCATTCGCAGCGCGCTGGAGTTCGTGATTACGCCGCAACCCGCCTCTGCAAATAACGGCTCAAGTTCGGCGGCGATCGAAGCGTCGAGGGCCGCGAAAATCAGCTTTGGGGCGCCCTGGGGTTTGGCGGGTGAAATACGCATTGCCGCTACCCGCGCCGGGATGGATGTTTTTAACTTCCACCGCGCTGCCTCGGCGTAGTCGCGTCCTTCTGAGCGGTCAGACGCCGCCAGCCATGCAACTTCAAACCAGGGATGGCCTTCGAGCATCTGGACAAATCTTTGCCCGACGATACCGGTTGCGCCGAGAATTCCGATAGAAATCTTGTTCGCCATAAGTATGTTGGAATTTTACATCAGTGGAAATGAGCCCGTATCCGGATATGGTTCGGAGC
>JBOGLB010000206.1:0-9148 GCA_050745965.1 Terriglobales bacterium
GCTGTATCCGGAGGCGGCCGTCTCAAAAACCTCTTCGAGCGCCATGGTGTACGAGCCGGCTGTATCTTTTTTGCGGCCGAACGCGCAAAGACGACACGCAGCCACACAAACATTAGTGGGATTAATGTGGCGATTCACATTGAAGTACGTCTTATCGCCATGCATCCGTTCGCGGACGAAATTCGCAAGCCAGCCGACGGCGAGAATGTCGGCCGAGCGATAAAGATTGAGCGCGTCTGCTACGTCTAAGCGCTGGCAAGCGGCAACCTTCTCGTGGATGGGCCGGAGCCTAAGGTCATCGGTCTGAAATGAATGCGCCACTCTTAAAATGATACTGTAGGAAACTCTTTCTGGCCACCGGAAGCGAACGTTGCCATGCGTTGACTCGCCGCCGCTTGGCCCCTAATATGGTCGCGTCCACTGACGGACGTTCCCAAGTGATCGGCCAAACCATCTCGCACTACCGCATCGTAGAGAAGTTGGGCGGCGGCGGCATGGGTGTTGTCTACAAAGCCGAAGATGTGAAACTCGACCGCTTTGTAGCGCTCAAGTTCCTGCCCGACGACGTTGCAAAAAACCCGCAAGCCCTCACTCGCTTCCAGCGTGAAGCCAAAGCTGCCTCCGCGCTGAATCATCCGAACATCTGCACCATTCATGAGATTGATGATCAGCATGGACAAACCTTTATTGCCATGGAGTTTCTGGAAGGCGCGACCCTCAAGCATCGGATCGCGGGGCGACCCATGGAAACTGAGCTAATTCTGGCGCTCGCCATCGAGATTGCTGACGCGCTGGATGCAGCTCACTCCGAAGGCATCATCCACCGCGACATCAAGCCCGCCAACATTTTCGTCACCAAGCGCGGACACGCGAAGGTTCTGGACTTCGGACTGGCGAAGGTCAGTCTTGCAGGCAGTTCTTCGAGCAAAATTGGGTCTCTTAACACGCAATCGGTGGACGCGGCGCATCTGACCAGCCCCGGCACCATGGTGGGAACGGTAGCTTATATGTCGCCGGAGCAGGTTCGAGCCAGAGAGCTGGATGAGCGGAGCGATCTGTTCTCGTTTGGCGCCTTGTTATATGAGATGGCGACTGGTGATTTGCCGTTTCACGGAGAGAGTCCGGCGATGATTTGTGAAGCCATTGTCAACCGCGACCCAGTGGCCGTGGTGCGGCTGAATCACGACGTGCCCTCCGAACTGGAACGCATCATCGGCAAAGCGCTGGAGAAAGACCGCAATCTGCGATACCAGCATGCTTCCGACATGCGAACGGATTTGCAGCGGCTCAAGCGAGATACAGAGACGGGGCGATTTGCCGCCGCCAGTTCGGGGTCAGTGCCGGTCGTGCAAGAAAGTGGCACTCATGTCACCCAGCAGCCGTTGCCAATATCTAATTCTTCACCCGCTCCGCCTGTGTCATCGGGCGTGGCCACGGCCACAGATCGTGCAGGGACGGGCGCGGCCGCCCGTCAAAGCCGAGCGAAGCTCGGCAGTTATGCCGTGGCTGTGGTTCTGTTAGCTGCCGTGATCGCCGCCGTTCTTTACTTCCGCTCCCGCCAGACCGCGCACAGCCTGACCAACAAGGACACCGTCGTTCTCGCCGATTTCACCAATGAAACGGGCGATGAGGTTTTCGACGACACGCTCAAGCAGGCACTCAGCGTTGCTCTTAACCAATCGCCGTTTCTGAATGTGCTTCCGGAGAATAAGATTGCGGCAACCTTGAAATTGATGTCGCGTCCAGTGGGCACCAGGCTTACGCCCGACATCGCCCGCGAGCTTTGCCAGCGGGTGGGCAGCAAGGCCTACATTGTCGGATCAATCGCCAGTCTGGGCAGCGAATACGTACTGGGATTGAAGGCGGTGAATTGTCAGAGCGGAGATCCGCTAGCCGAGAAGCAGGTGACGGCTGGGTCCAAGGAGAAGGTGCTGGACGCGCTGGGCGAGGCGGCATCCAAGTTGCGCAGTGAGTTAGGCGAGTCGCTGGCGACGGTGCAGAAGTTTGATGTTCCACTCGCACAGGCCACAACATCCTCGCTCGAAGCTCTGAAAGAATACAGCCTCGGCAACCGAATCCGTAACGAGAAGGGCTATGCTGCGGCGCTGCCTTACCATCAACGCGCCATCGAACTTGATCCGACTTTCGCCATGGGCTACGAATCCGTGGGGTCCGACTACGCCAGTATGGGAGAAGCGGGCCGGGGCAGCGAGTACTACGCCAAGGCATTTCAGTTGCGGGAACATGCCAGCGAACTGGAAAGACTGGCCATTACCGCCCACTACTATCGAGACGTAACTGGAGAACTGGATAAAGCGGCGCAGTCGCTTCAGGATGAGATTGAGAGCTACCCACAAGATTCGGGGGCATACAACACGCTGAGCATCGTGTTCGCCGAGGAGGGGCAATATGAAAAAGCCGTGGAGATCACGAAGCAGGGCATGCGCATTTCACCGGACCAAATCACTTTCTACGGGAATCTCGCTAACTACAACCTTGCTTTGCAGCGCTTCGACGAGGCGCGCCAGATTATCCATGAGGCGCAGACGCGAAGAATGGATGCTTTCGTGTTCCACAATGCTCTTTACGCTCTTGCGTTTCTCACGGCAGACTCAAGCGCGATGGCCGAACAGCAACAGTGGCTTAGTGATAAGCCTGCATACGAGAGCTTTGGATTGGCGCTCGCGTCCGATACCGAGGCGTACCGGGGTCATCTAGGTAAGGCACGGGAACGGACCAAAGAGGCTGTGGAATCTGCCCTACGAGCCGACAACAAGGAAGGCGGGGCGATCTGGGAGGCAAATGCTGCCATCGAACAAGCGGCTTACGGCAATCCTGCTGAAGCGCGGCAATTGGCGGAATTGGCTTTGAAGCTTGCTCCCACGAGTCCGGGAGCTCAGAGCGAAGCAGCCCTCGCGTTTGCCATGGCGGGGGATACGGCGCGAGCCGAGGAGTTGGCTCAAGATTTAGGGAAGCGATACCCGCTGGACACGCAGATACAGTCGCTTTGGCTGTCTGCGATTCAGTCCCAAGTGGCGTTGAACGGGGCCAGGAAGAATCCGGCCTCGGCACTGACTTCCTTGCAAGCTGCTTCACCCGTCGAGTTGGGGTCAATTGATTTCGTCGCCAATATTTCCTGTCTCTATCCAACGTATGTTCGTGGAGAGGCGTATCTCGCGGGCGGCCAAGGGAGCGCTGCCGCCGCCGAGTTTCAGAAGATTCTTGACCACAACGGCATCGTCTGGAATTGCTGGACGGGAGCTTTAGCGCGTCTAGGCGTGGCGCGCGCCAATGCTTTGGAATCGAGGACTTCGCAGGGAGCGGATGCCGATGCCGCACGCACGCGCGCGCTCACCGCTTATGAGGATTTCCTCACCTTATGGAAAGACGCCGACCCCAACATCCCCATCCTGAAAGAAGCGAAAGCCGAATACGCGAAGCTGAAGTGAACGCACGAAAAACTGGCATGCGTGGAGTTTTGTTGGATTCGCTTAAGTCGTGTCATTCCGTGCCAGTCTTGTCGCGATTCGTGGCGATTAGGAATGACTGTTTTCGCGAAACCGCAGATGTGCTTCCTTCATCCATTTCTTATGTTTTTCGCAGCAGCACGTCTCCCGCGACAAAAACGAAGAATATAACCGAGATGACGCCGTTCATGGTGAAAAACGCCGCGTTGAGCTTGCTCAAATCGTTTGCATGGACCAGCGTGTGCTCGTAAAGCAGAAGAAGCGTCACAGCGGCCACGCCCGCAATCGTCAACGCGCCTAAGTGGAAAGCAATGACGAGGGTGATAAGAAACACCAGCATGGCCGCGTGAAACAGCCTTGCAATCCATAAAGATTTTGCGATTCCACAATAGCGCGGAATGGAATGTAGCCCCGCTTGGGAATCGAAATCATAATCCTGACACGCATACAACACGTCAAAACCTGCGACCCAGAATGTAACTGCCGCGGTCAACAATAAAATCCTCGGATCCAGCGAACCTCTTATCGCGATCCACGCTCCGGCGGGAGCGATTCCAAGCGCAAGCCCCAGCACGATATGAGACCACCGCGTAAATCGTTTGGTGTACGAATAAAGCAGAACAACCAAAAGCGCAATTGGCGACAATTCGAACGTCAGGCGGTTAAGTCGCGATGCGGCAAACACAAAAACAACACACGACACGGCGACGAAGACACCTACAAACCAAGGAGTGAGCGCCCGGGCGGGGAGAGCACGCATCTTCGTTCTTGGATTCAACTCGTCTGTCCTGGCATCAACCAGCCGGTTAAAAGCCATGGCCGCCGAACGTGCTGTGATCATCGCGACGATAATCCAAATCAATTGATGAGAAGTCGGAAGTCCTCGGGCCGCGAGAAATGCTCCGCAAAGCGCGAACGGCAGCGCAAAGATGGAGTGCTCCCACTTAATCATCTCCAGCGTGACGCCGAGATTACGAAAAAGAGGCATTGCACCGATTGTAAAGCAGCCAGCGATTGAGAGAGGAGCGCGTCACAAGCAGATTGGGTTTTCGCCTTAGTATTTTTCCACGGAATAGCCGCTGGCGCCGATCAATGGCACGAACCGGCACGATTCCAATCTGGAGATTTCAGGATTCCCACCCAGCTTTCGCACCAATTCCAGTTCCTGATATTGTGCCGGTCCGACAGGGAGAATCATCCTGCCGCCTTCGCGCAATTGTTCAAAAAGTGCCGCCGGTATTTGCGGAGCCGCGGCAGAAACCGTGATCGCATCGAATGGCGCTTTGTCTGGCAGTCCATGACTTCCGTCTCCAACCGATATCTTGACGTTCTGATAGCCGAGTCGAGCCAGCGTGACCTCCGCTCTCTGCGCCAATGCTGCGTGCCGCTCAATGGAGTAAACAAATTGACACAATTCGGCAAGCAATCCCGTTTGATATCCCGACCCTGTTCCAATTTCCAACACCGTATCGAGTCTGGTCAGACTCAGTGCCTCCAGCATTCGAGCAACGATATAAGGCTGCGAGATGGTTTGCCCCTCGCCAATCTGAATCGGATGGTCCTCGTATGCCTCCGGCCGAAATTGCTCAGCCACGAAGTCATGCCGGGGCAATTTAGCCATCGCTTCCAGTACTCGCACATCGCGAATGCCCCGCGCGCGAAGCTGGGAATCAACCATCTTTTTGCGTTGAACGGTAAAAGGATCAACAGATTCAAAGGACATGGCTTCCGCTTACAACGATCCTGCTCACAGCCTAACCTGCCGCCGCCGCGCGAAAGACGCAGCGAGCTACGCCCCTACCCGCGATCAGAAGTGATAGCGGCCCGACGGACATTCCTATCTTTTTCGTTGACGGATTCTCAAGTCGAAGCTCACCACTCCGTTTTCATCTCGAATCGCGACGATGGAAATATTCCGCGTGATGTTGTATTCCGCTTGAATCACCTGCTGGGAAGTCTGAGACACGTTCGTGCTATAGGAAACCGTAATATTGCTGGCGACTTGCTGCTCAATCGTGATTGCCGGCCCCGATTGTGTAGGAGAAGTTTCCGTATTCAGGCCCTGCGGGTTTATCTTTATGCGGCTGACGCCGAAAAGACGTTGCGCGCGATTACTGACAGTTGCATTCAGCGCCGCGTCGAGGATTGCGTTGGACGCATCCTGATTGAACGTTGAAGCGCCATTTTGCTGGAGCTGAGTGGATTGTTGGGTGGTCTGGCCGAAAGCCAGAAGCGCGATTATGTCCGCTGTCGGAAGAGGCGGTTCGGACCGGTAAGTCAGGTTCAGCTTGTCTGAGGGACCATTCAAATTCAGCGTAATGTCATAGTCCCGAACATGCGTGGACGCCTGTAGATCAACTACCGGGACGGTCGTCACGGGATTCGTAAAGGCTATGTCGCCACGTTCAAGCCGGTATTTCGTTCCGTTGAAGTATGCCTCCCCTTCGAGCACATCCGCGCGTCCTAGCAAAACAGATTTTGCCGCCGTTCCCCGAAGACGCAAGTCTGCATCGCCCGAGAGACGGATTACGGCAGTCTGCATTTGCAATTCCGACATGGTCACGATGTGGACGTCGAGCCGTATGCGATTCAGCACAGGATTAGTTTGTGAAATCGCAGCAGATTGTGCCGTGCGCTGCAAGTAAGCCCCGAAATCAAAGCCCGGAGTCACAGCCACCTTTGTGATTGTTATGTCGCCCGTTACGGTGGAAGCGATTGAGCTGCCGGTAAACTGAAGGTTCAAATTCGCGGTGGAACTGACGCCGGCGGGATATCGCAGCCGAACTCCTTCACCGTGCAACCCCAAATCGAAATTAATCTGCCCATTGTTCACGGTGGCGTTTCCCTGAAATGCGACCGTTCCCCCTCCCACATGGCCGCTCAAATTCTCAACCTGCAAGCGATTCTGACTGAACGTGAAAGACCCATTCACCCCGCTCAAGGCGGTCGGCGAATCAACGTAGGCAATGGATCCATTAACGATTTCCACGCGCCCCTGGGCAAGAGGGTTGGCGACCGTGCCGGCAAGAGTCATCTCCACGTTCACCATCCCGGTCGAAGTGAAGTCCGGGTTGTAACTCTGAATCAGTTGTAAATTCAATTTCCCTCGCGCCCGAAAATCAATCGCACGATCCCCAGCCAAATTCACCGAACCATCGCCAGAGAGATCCGTGTTGTCGCCGAGAAGATGAAACTGTTCGAACTTCAGCAAATGTTTCGAGAAGGAGAAGCGAAAGGGTCCGTCGCTATGCAATTTCACGCTATAGATATCCGCAAAAATATTCGAAAGGTTCCCTGCCAGTGAAAGCTCCGATGGATCGCGCAGAGGCCCATCTATGTGCAAGTCGCCCGCTGCAACGGAATGTCCGGTTACATGACCGTGAAGGTAGTCTCGCAAAATCGGATCCACATCGAAATTGGCGAGATGCAAGTCAAGTGTCGCCGGCCAATCTCCCGAAGGCCGGACGCTACCTGCCAAGCTCAGATTCGCATTTTTGAATTGCGAAACGCCAGACACGTGCAGAAGCGGTCCTTGACTCTCGGTGTTTATGGTGAAATCTCCAGCAAGCTCCTGATCGAAGGTCAAATCCTGCAAGTGAATTTTGGCATTGATCGTTGGACGATCGAGAGTCCCGGATGCGTGTGCCACGAAATCCAATTGGCCCTGCACAGCCACGCGGCTGGCCTGAAGCATCGGAATGCTCGAAAGATCAAAATGAGTGCCGGAAAGATCAACCGAGAACATATGCGACAAGAACGTGTAGCTCGCATCGCCAGTAACGCGCGCCGCCGCTTGAGCCATGTCAATGTTGTGAAAAACTATTTGGCCCTGACTGAAATTAAATGTCGAACTTAACCGCTGCACTGGGTAACCCTGAACTGTGGCATCGCTTATTTGAATCCGCCCATTTCCTTCAGGATCGCTGCGGGTACCCATCAGCTGAGCCGATAAATTCACGGTACCACTCGCTGGATAGTGATACCCAGTCATGCTCAACATTTCGGCGACATTCGCCTGACGCATGTTGATTCGGGCAGTGAATGGGCTGGACGGGGTGAACTCTCTCTCTTGCAGGCCAAGGTTGATGTCAAAATTAACCACGGTATTATTCCGCCGCAACCCGCTGTTTCGCAGCGCCAGTCCGGCGGGTGAAAGTCGCAAATCGGTGACGAACGAATCCCAATGCACATCCTGTTCTGGTGTGCGGGAAGTCGCGGGTATCACAAAATCGAAGTTACCCGACTCTAACTTGCCCGAGAACGTGATCGAAGAAAGGCGCCCGGTCGCTGTTCCATTAAACGAAGCCGGACCGAGTAGTCGAACGGGAACCGGCTGGTCATATCCAACCGCAATCAGAATCGGCTGCCATTCGCCAAGATTCGAGGTAGAAACAGAAAGCTTGACGGTAGCCGAGCTTGAGAGCGTGCCCGATGCCAGAACCTGCGTAGACTTCGTGCTCGCCATAAATTCAGAAATTTCGAGTTCGTCCGCGGCTCGCCGGTAGGTCATGCGCGCGTGCCCATTCACTCCCAATTGCCCCGGCTTTGGTTTCGCAGGCGACACAATGTCCAGAACAACATCTGCGACCGCTTTGTCCAGCGAACCTTTCCATCCGCCGTCCACAGTGCCGGCGACGCTTCCCGCCAGGTTCATTTCGCGGAACGGGCGCTGCGGGGTGGATAGAAGGCTGGCTATTTCGAAGGCGGACAAATCTCTGAATTTCAGATGAACAGCCGATTTCTGCTCTACTGACTTTGTTTTTGGCACTCGCGAGGGCGCTTTTGAACTCTGCCACCCTGTAATCTCAGCGTTTCCAGCAACCGACCCGCCCAGCACGTAAGCCTCGATATCGGTGAATAGAACGCGTTTGGAATCTACCGAGTATTCCGTGCCGAGGCTTGCGCTCCGGAGATTCAGAGATCCATCTCGCCAATCCATATCCTTCCCATGCAATTTCCCTGTCGCGGAGAAACCTCCGGCACTCCAGGCTCCCTTTCCCGTGGCCTCAATAATTCCACCGCGAATCTCGGGCAGGTTCCCAAGTGTGCTGGCTTCGTGAAGATCAACGACGGCATCGTAGGTACCTGTAACTTGCGGCTTGGCGAAATTAGTTATCGTGCCGGCAGCTTGAATGTGCGAGCGTCCAGATGTGGCTTGAAGCGATTCCACCTCAATAGCGTTCTCGCTTAGCCGGAAGTGAGCCGCGGCCGTCCACGCAACTGGCGCGAAACTGCGGTAGCGCGTCGTCGCCTTACCCAACAGCAGACTCGCCTCGTAGCGGCTATGCAACAGCGAGTAGTTCATGTCGGCGAATACGTCGTTGACCGTGAAATCGAGTGGAAATCTTTTATCGTTCAAAAGCAATTCACCGTTACGCACTTCCAACTCATTTATGGAAAGCGCGAACAGATTTTCTACCGGTATGTTTCCGGACCCGGCTGCCCGAGCGGGCGCCGGTTGATTCGTGGTTCCATCGGGATACAAGATGACGTGAATTGTCGGGTATTCAAATACGACGGACTGGAAAGCAAGTCCAGTAGTCAACACCGAGCTAAGCTTGAGATGTACTACCAGGCGATTGACGTGAGCGTACGGGACATCTCCTTTGGCCTCGAGGCCATGTATCGTTAAATTGCGAGCCTCAACTGGGAACCTGAAGCGCACGGTGTGTATACTGCCC
>JBOGLB010000207.1:0-3035 GCA_050745965.1 Terriglobales bacterium
AGGATTGGAATCAGCAGCGCACCAGCCCATATCAAGAAAAATTGCAGCACTTCATTGAAGATTGCCGAACGCAGTCCGCCCAATGCTACGTAAATGGCAACGGTCAGCGACGAAATCCAGATGCTGAAATTGAGGTCACATCCCAGGACAATTTGCATCACTTTCGCCATCGCAAACATGTTGACGCCACTCATCAGCACCGTCATGAATGCGAAAGAGATGGCAGACAAGGCTCGCGCAGGTTCGCCAAAACGCAACTTTAAGTATCCCGGGACCGAGTGAGTTTTCGATATGTAATAAAACGGCATCATCACCAGCGCGAGGAAGAGCATCGCCGGAATGGCGCCAATCCAGTACCAGTGAGTCGCGAGAATGCCGTATTGATAGGCGGAACCTGCCCATCCCATCAATTCCAGCGCCCCAAGATTTGCGGAGAGAAAACTCAATCCCGCGACCCAGGCGGTCATTTCGCGACCCGCCATGAAAAAATCCTCGCCGGTATTGGCCCTGCCCCGCAGGTAAAAACCAATCGCCAAGACAAGAGCGAAGTAGAAAGCAACAATCGCAACGTCAACGCCAGACAGGTGTACAAGTCTGGTCGGGACTTCCATCGCCAAAAATGGCATCATTCGTTTCTTCCTCGCTGTTTGGGAAGTATCAATTCAACTTCAACCGCGAAAACGGAGAGCGATGGCCCGACCCCGCTTAACGTCCGACACAAAAAATACGAGCAGTTTCGGAACCCAACTCGCGCTCCACGGCCAGGTGGAATGTAAACGTTAACGATTACGCAAAATAATGCAATTTGCGCCCGAATGGTTGTACTCCGAGCCTTCAAATTGTGTCAAGGGCTTTGGTTGATTGGATGTTGCCGAAAAAGCAACTGTGCTGGCGCACCTCCTGAGTCTCAAAGGATATTATCGGGTACCGGTTTCCAGCATTGGGTCTTCAGCTTCTTCTGAAAGCTCTTTCGGCACATTTAACTCGGACGATTGCCTTTGCAAAAAGAAATCAAGATTGCCTCGCATCACCAGATGGGGCGCGAGAGTGAAATGGCTGGGCGGATTCTTTCCTTCAACCAAAAACTCATACAAACTTCTGAACGCCATGCGTCCTTGCGCCCGCGGCCGCTGGTAGATAGTCGCAATCACCGCGCCGGACCGGATTTCAGTGACTAACTCCGGAAAGAGATCGGTAGTGATAATGGTTAGCTTCTCCAGAATTCCCGCGTCTCGCGCGGCTCGAATCACCGGAATCGAAGCCTCCGTCGTAATGTACATCCCGGCCAGGTCGGGACACGAGTCGAAAAGCTGACGGCACTTCTCGTAAGCTTCTGGCTCCACGTCGTGATCTTCAATTGGCTTCTCCAGCCGCATATTGGGATAAAGGGAAGATAGGGTGCTCTCAAAGGCTCGGTACTTGTCGGCGTGCTCGCAGATCCCAAAGTCACTGAGAGTAATCGCAACTTTGCCGGTTCCTCGCAGCCATGTCCCAAGCAAATCCGCGGCCAGCGCTCCGCTCGCTAAATTATCTGTGGATACAACCGCTAACCGGTCGGTATTCGGCGCATCCGTGGCGACGCAGACCGTCGGAATATGCAGTCGCAAAGCGCTCGCGATGTAGTGACGCACCTTCTCAACCCTGCTCGGAAACACAATGATGCCGTCGGCTCGCTCGTTCAAAGCTGCTTCAAAAGCTTCTTCGTCGCCCTCATCAAGTCGGGGATAAGTGCGGCATATAATCTCGACGTTTTCCATCGGCAACGCATTGGCTTCTTCGGCTATCCCAGCCCGCACATCGTCCCAAAACGAGGTGGTCCCTTTTAAAGTATTGACCGATACCTTAAGACCTCGTCCGGACGCCAGAAAACGCGCGGCCAGGTTTGGACGATAACCGAGCGACTTCGCGATACTTAAAACTTTTCTTTTTGTCTCAGCATTTATTCCCGGATGATCGTGCAAAGCCCGATGCACAGTGCCGGTGGAAACTCCAAGGGCATCCGCTATATCGAAGAGTGTTACCTTCTTGTTCATAGCTAAAGCTACCTAGCCTATTACATTTTGGGAACTCACGCTCATTTAATCGGCGCGGCCGCAAATTGAACGGCGATTTGCCGCACCCGCGGCTTACCTGTGCTTAATGCTTTTGGGTACATACATCCGGATTTTTGTGGACCTCACTACCCCCGGAAGTCGCGCAGCTATTCACCCATCACTTTCACAATCACTCGTTTATCTCGCTGCCCGTCGAATTCCGCGTAGAAGATTCGCTGCCACCGTCCAAGATCGAGTTTCCCCGCGGTCACTGGAACAATCACTTCATGGTGAATGAGCAATGCCTTGAGATGGGAATCTCCGTTGTCCTCGCCGGTTTCGTGATGCCTATAGTCTTTCTTGAAGGGCGCGAGCGTTTCGAGCCATTCATCAATGTCTTCGATCAATCCAGATTCATTGTCGTTAACATAGATTCCAGCGGTGATGTGCATCGCCGAGACCAGCGCCATGCCTTCTTTCACGCCACTCTTCGCAACAACCGCCTCAACCCTCGGCGTGATGTGGACGTACTCACGGTGCTTCTTGGTATGGAAGGTCAGGTATTCCGTGGTTACTTTCAAGAATGTGCTCCTGGAAGAAGTTTAGCTGATGGACCCTACAAGAGCTGATACGAGCAAGTTCGAGTAGCACTGCCGGGGTGCCGGGTTTCGCCGCTTCTGCGAGACCCGAGATTGTAACACTGGGCCGGCTCTCCACCTTCGATCAGCCACGACCGAGGCTGCTTCCGCCTTTCGACCGAAAAAGATGTAATCAACACGGAGTTGCTCAACTTTTTGAGGACTAGGCGAAGCAGCAGCATAGGCAGCAAATGTCCGGCAACTTCGCCCTAACGCAAAGTGCCGCGCCGGTCCCCACCAAGCTTTTCGCGGGAGCATTGTTGAGGCCGTGGCGACTTGATCCATGTTTTGTTTTGTTATGTCCGAATAATGTGAGCTACCGCATGGATATGATCACGACAAATCCCTGCCCGTCGAAAATCTG
>JBOGLB010000208.1:0-3642 GCA_050745965.1 Terriglobales bacterium
ACCGAGAAGGCCACAGGCCTCAATCGCATCTCCCAATCGGCGATGCGGCATTAGAATGCCGAGCCACAGCAGGACGAAATCCTTCTCGTTGAACCCAAATCTGCTCCGTATCTTTGTCCTGTCGCCCCCGGGAGCAAACCGAACCGGATCCATGCCGCTCCGCACCACTCGCGTGGGACCTTCATAAACTGCTTTGAACCCACTCTCCGCGCACTTGGACAGTAACAGTGTTAGATCTATCTCGCGATTCTGCTTTCTATCATACCAATAGTAGAACTTGTGAATGGCCGCAGAGATAGATTTCTTGATGGACCCTCGTTGCTGAGCTTTTTCTGGAAAAGTTGGGACGTCGTTGCACATCCACAGCACCGATCCACCCAGCCTTTGTTTGAGCCACACCGCAGCCCATTGCGCCGGCCAATGATGTGGATTCCAAATGTCGTATTGCTCCGGCACCTCGGAGGCGAGCTTGATCATGTCAAGATAGCCGCGAATAAATCGAGGCCTTTGAAGCGATTGCAACCAGCCTCTTCCGATGTCTTCAATGTGAAGGCCGTTGCAGACTTCCGGAAAGCATTGTTCAGGGTCGTATGCGCAAGTAAACACAGTAACCTCATGGCCTTTGCGGTCCAAGGCGCGGCCAAGTGAGAGACACTGACGTTCTCCGCCACCTTCAACCAGCAATTCGTGCATTAGCAGCGCAATTTTCATGAAGTTTTAAATTGCCGAGTACTTTTTGAGCAGCCTTTTATCATGACGCTAGCTTATGATAGACGGCAATTGTCTGTTGCGCCTGTCGCGCGGCGTTGAAATCCTTAACTCGCCTTAATCCCCTGTCTCGAAGGGACGTACGAAGATCCTGATCAGACAAGGCCCCATAGATTGCGCTCGCGATGGAGTCAACTGACAGAGGGTCAGCAAGAACCGCTGCACCACCAGCAACTTCCTCTAAGGAGGAACCGTAGGATGTGACGACGGGAACGCCGCACGCCATGGCTTCTACAACTGGCAATCCGAAGCCCTCGCAGATCGAAGGAAACACAAATAGGTCTGCCGCGTTATAAAAGACCGGAACATCGTCCCAATCTGCGTAGCCGGTAAAAATCACGGCATCCTCAAGAGATAAGTCCTTCACTCTCTGACTTACCTGCGCTGCCAGCAAGTCTTGCTTGCCCACGATCACAAGCTTGTGCGAGACGCCCTTGCGCCTAAGAATTGAGAACGCTTCTATTAGTCGCAGCAGATTCTTACGAGGATTAATTCTGCCGACATACAATACAAACGGTTCCCGTATTCCGTATCTCTTCTGAATGAGCTCTCGGCACTCTTCGGGGTTCATTGCTCGAAACTCGTCGCGGGGCGCCAGTTCGATTACCGAAATCTTTTCAGGATCAATTCGATAGTGGGAAACAATATCGTTCTTCGAGGCTTGCGACAGCGTAACGATATGGTCAGCCCGCCGCGCCGACCACCGGATCAAAATTTTAAAGCGAAAGGTTTCAGCAGCGGCGAAGAATTCCGGATGGCTCTCAAATAGAATGTCGTGGATAGTTGCGACTGTTTTGGAGTAGCAAAACGGCGGGATGATGTACTGCGCCTGAAAGACATCCAGTCGTTCGCGTCGGAATTCCAGCGGAAAGGAAAAGGGAATTCGGATATACGGAGAAGCAGGGCGGATCCGGCGGGTTACGAAGTTACTCGCGGCTGGAATCTTCTCTTTTCCATTTGGGAGGGTAAAGTAAATAACGTAGCGATCACCCGCGTCAGGCGCTTTGGCTAACTCGCGCAGCAATTGTAGATAATAACTTTCATTGCCGGACGACTTGCTGCCAAGCGTATGCGCGTCAATTCCAATCCTCATGAATGAGTGCGAACGCCTAGCGCGGTGACGGGATACATCAATCGGCGGTGTTGGATAAAGAGCCGGCAGCGACTGTCTGATGCTCGCTCTCTAAGCCAAGTCCCAACAGCCGGTAATAGAGAGATTCATGCTCGCGAACCACGTCGTCCCACTGATAATTCGCAGCGGCGTGGCGAGATGCTCGCTTCCGGAACTCTTCCACGAGGGAAGGATGATCGAGCAGCATTTGAAGTTGACGATACAAATCCGTGGACCCCTCGCATCCGCGGTAACTGAACCCTGCGTCGGAAATTGCCTCAACATTGGACTCCGCGTCATTCACCAGCACGCAATTACCGAAGCCCATCGCCTCGACTAAAGCTGGATGGGTTCCACCAACCTCGTCGGGAAGTACGAATAAGTAGGCGTTCTGCTGCAACTGCTCATACCCTTCCCCGTAAACGCCACCGGTAAAGATAATTCGCGAATCGCGAGTGGATTTGAGCGAACCGACATACTTCTTACCCCATGGGTCATCCCCAACGATGACCAGCTTCTTGTCAGTCTTCGTTCTTTCATATGCGGCGACCAGATGGTGAACATTGTTCTCGGGCACCAATCTGCCTACGAAAAGCACATAATCGCGTTCTTTCAACCCGAGCCGGTCGAGCCACGTATTCTCTTTCTCTACCTCTCCGGCTCTTTTTTCGCGTATTCCATATGCGGAGTAAGTGGGATCAATTCCGAATTTCTGCCGGTAGTAGCGAAGAACTTCGGGGGAATCGCCGATCAGATCATCGCAGAACCAAACCGCAAGCCTTTCAGAAAAACGGAGATACCAGCGTGCCAAGGATCCCCACTTTCCCCGTTGCCAATCCGTTCCGTCTACGGAACAAACTACCTTCATGCCGGCTAATCTGGCAAGAGGCGCGAAAAGAGTTGTACCGGTCGTAAAGTAATGAACAACATCAGCCCGATTGAGCAGTACATGAAGGGTGCAAAGAAACGCGTGAGTGATGGAACTCAGGTTCTTGCTCTTAATAGTTGGCAGCGTAACCAGGGTCACCCCTTCGTAATCGCTTCCCTTGTATGAGCTCAGACCAGCTCGGTTATAGACAACCACTTCGTGCCCCATCTTGACCAGCCGGCGCGAAATCTCATCAGCCGCTGTTTCGAATCCGCCGTAGCGTGGCGGGAGTGCTTTCAGGCCGATCATTGCGATTCGCATGTTAATCAATAGACTACAGTGACTTGGAATAGCCGTCTATGAGAAGCTGAGACATCATTATAAAAATCGTACCTAACTAGGTAGTGTCCCGTTCCGTGAACCGTTCATCAATGGACCACAACCAATAACTTTGGTAACGCCAAGAATCGTTGTATCTGGTGCGACATCCGGAAGGTATGTTTGAGCGGGGGCTTTGACGATCGCTAACCAAGAATTACGCTGCTGGATTTTTCCAGAGCCGGTTGACGCCTTATGATTTCCACAATGGCGGCCAGCAGTCCCAGATGAACCCAGGTGAAGGCCAATATGGTTGCCTCCGTGGCTTGGAATGTAATGGCGTAAAGAACTAATCCGCCCGAAAGGGCCAGCAGTACAGTTTTTATCTTGGAATCTGCGATTCTGAAGGCTTTTCGAGCTGCCGAGGCGAGAGAACCAAGGAATGCCAGAAATAAGATCAGGCCCACAATGCCGGTATCGTGAAGGACCCGCAGCGGGGTATTTCCAAGCCAGCCGCCGGCATCCGTGTCTCCGCCCATTACCGGCATATAGTCGTTCCAATCAAAAAATAACTGGA
>JBOGLB010000209.1:0-5518 GCA_050745965.1 Terriglobales bacterium
AACCAATTGGACAGGGTACCAGTGCTTTTGCGCAATGTAAGTCCCGACAAAAATCACTGGGTCGGACTCCAACTGATTGGCGGGAATAAAAGCCCTCGCGATGCCGTGGGTTCGACTGTGTATCTCACCGCGGGAGGGGTTCGCCAGCGCGGTGACGTATTAAGTGGCGGAAGCTTTGCGTCGTCCAACGACCAAAGGATTCACTTCGGCCTGGGAACGAATACCAAGATTGAGAACCTGGAGATTCATTGGCCAAGCGGGAGAGCGCAACGGGTTGCGGTGCCTGGAGTGGACCGTTTTTATGTGATCCAGGAAGGTAAAGGAATTGTGCCGGGTCCGTATGGTGAGGTTCATCGTGCCATCCTGCCCGGGGCGGCAAGATGAGAGCAGGAATTCGAACCGAATTTCACGTGCGGGATCCATATATTTAATTTTATACAATATTCGCCTCAGCCTGATTTAACGCCTAGGTAATCGTTTGCTTAAAGGAAAAAATTTCTTGACAAGCGTAATAGTTTAATACTAGAGTTCAGCCCGAATTGAATAGTCTTAGCGACATGGCTGTGCTGGAAAACGGATTCCGGAGACTGGCCGCTGCTTGCTTATTCGCCATCTTTCTTGCAGCTTCACCGGCATTCTCGCAGACTGGCGAGGTTGACAAGGCGTTTCGCCAGGGGACCGATGCCCTGCGAAATGGGCGGCCGGACGCCGCTTCCGTCGATTTTTCCAGAGTCATCGCTCTATCTCCGGCTTTCGCCGAGGCATATTTCAATCTTGGGCTCGCGCGGCTCCAACAGGGCGACTTTGATGGTGCTGTGGGTCCGTTTGAGAAAAGCCTTTCGTTGAAGCCTAAACTCCGCGGCGCAAATCTATTCCTTGGAATCGCCCGCTACCGCAAGAATAACTACGCTGGAGCGATAGTCGCGTTAAAGCGGGAATCGCAAATTGATCCCAAGAATTCTAAGGTCTTTATGTGGTTGGGTGTGGCGCAACTAGCGGCTGGAGACGCCTCGGCTGCAACCACCAGCTTGGATCACGCGGCGGCGCTCAGTCCAGACGACGTGGATATTCTTTACCATCGCGGCCGCGCCCATATGCTGGTTTCCAAAGAAAGCTATGAGCAGATGTACAAGGCCGACCCGACCTCGTGGCGTGTTCACCAGGTGCTGGCGCAGTCGTTTGTGGAACAAGATCGCCTGGATGAAGCCGTAAACGAGTGCCAGAAAGCCATACAGGCCATGCCTCGGGAGCCCGGTCTTCACGAAGAACTAGCCGACGTTTATTGGAAACAGAACCAATTGCCAAAAGCGGAAAGCGCGTTTCAGGACGAGTTGCAAATAGATCCTGAAAGCCTTTCGTCCATGTATAAGCTTGCAGTGGTCAGCATCGAGCGTTCCAAGGCGGACGTTGCAGCAAAGTTGCTAACGGAAGTGCTGAACCGAAGTCCAAAGTATCCGAATGCCAATTATCAGCTCGGGCGCGCGCAAGCTCAGATGGGAAACACCTCTGCGGCGATTAACAATTTCACAACCGCTGTGGCGGATGGAAAAGCAGACGCGGAAACCTTGCGGCAGTCCTATTACCAATTGGCGCAGCTGTACCGCCGTGAGCAGAAGACGGAAGAATCCAAGGCTGCACTGAGTGCGTTTATGCGACTGAAGCAACAGGCTGATGCCCAGCAGGCGCAGAAACTGCAAGATAAGCTCAGCCGCTCAGCCCAAGTGCAGGATTCGACGCAGTAGAGGGTGCAAAGCAAGTCTATCGGAGCTAGTTTTACCAAACTGAAGTAAACGTTATCCGGGTACCGTTACCAAATACTCGAGGTCTGTCGGAGGGGGCACATGTATCTTCGGGGAGAATATAGCGGCTCAGTACGCAATTTGATTCGCCAAACCTCACTGATTATTGGGGCGACAATACTGTTGTTCGGGGTGGCACTGGGACAATCGAACCAGGGCTCTATCGCTGGAAATGTTCTGGACCCCACCGGAGCCGTCGTTGCCAATGCGAAAATCACCGCCAAGGGCACGGACACCGGAACAACTTACGAGACGCAATCCAGCAGCGCCGGCGCATATAGGTTCCCTAATATGAACATAGGGAGCTATGACCTTACTGCAACCGCACCGGGTTTTAAGACCGCCACTCTTACCGGCGTGTTGGTGCAGGTCGCGACGACCAGTTCTCTGGACATCAAGCTACAGACTGGCACAGTCTCCGAAAATGTCGAAGTCAACGCGAATGCTCCCACAGTGGAATCTGAAAGTTCGGATATTGGTGCCGTCATTTCCCAGAAGCAGACGCTGGATCTTCCCCTTGCCTTGGGAAGTACGGTCCAGGCAATGCGCTCGCCCGAGGCGTTTGTCTTCCTAACGCCAGGAGCGGTTGGCCCCGGATCAGATTCCGGTAACGGAGGAACCTTCGAATCTAAAATTACCGGCGGCCAGAATTACGCCACCGAGGTTCTTCTTGATGGCGCCGGAACGACTCGTTCCGAGAATGGATCGTCATTTGATGAGACCGCCCCCTCTGTCGAGGCTCTGAGCGAATTCAAAGTAATCACTTCTACTCTTCCCGCAGAGTTTGGACGAACCACAGGAGGCATTGAGAGCTTCAGCACAAAAGGAGGAACCAACGATTACCACGGAGTCCTCTATGAGCTTTTCCGCAACGAGGATCTCGATGCCAATGTCTGGGGAAATAATTACAATCTTGCCAACAACATTGGCCCGCGATCTGCCAGCCAGAGACCGCTAGACCGGCAAAATGACTATGGCGGCGCTTTCGGGGGACCGCTTCGCATCCCTCATGTTTACAACGGAAAGGACAAGACCTTCTTCTTCTTTTCATGGGAGCAATACCGCCAGACTCAAGGTGGGGTCAGTACCGACACAGTTCCAACCAACGCGGAAAGAGGTGGGGACTTTACAGATATATTGAATACCGGAAACGTGCTCGGAACCAACCCCTGCGATCTCACGCCAATTTATCAGGGAGAAATATTTGATCCAGCTACCACCCAAACAGTAGGAGGAGTGGAGTGCCGGACCGCGTTCATGAACGAGCCGGGAAGCACAGGGAACGTGATCCCCGCAGGCCGAATCTCAACCGTCGGACAAAATATTCTTTCTTATTATCCCGCTCCACAAAACGGACTTTTGGCCAATAACTATCTGTTTCCCTACAGTTTTCCAATTCTGGACACGACAACTACTTTCCGTATTGACCAAAATATCACGCAGAAAAGTAAGGCGTACTTCACTTATTCTTCCCGTGAAAACACGCGAGACTCCACGAATCCTCTATTTGCCAGCGCGGCAGGCGCGGGCCGGGATCAGTTTTTTGGCACCCATTACATCCGTTTTGGTTATGACTACACAATTTCCCCAACCATGCTGAACCATCTCAGCCTTGGTTATAACCGCACCAACAGCAAAAACGTCGGCGCCGGTGTCGGCCTCGGCAAAGGAACGGACTGGGACGCCAAACTCGGCATCACCGGAGCGAGCGGAACGCTATTTCCCCAGATCGCCAATTCATCAACCCCAACCCAATTGGGTGACAACGTAGATGGGGACACAATTGACAATGGCTTCCGTTTTAGCGACACCCTGGATTGGGTAAAAGGCAAACACGAATTCAAACTCGGATACGAACAGTGGTACCAGCAATACTCTCCGCTTGACTTCAGCAACACAAGCGGTTCCCTCAACTTCACCAGCGGCGAGACTTCCGCGACTACCAGTTCCGCCATATCAAATAATTTGACAGGCAGTGGAACCGCCAGCCTGTTGCTTGGCGCTCCCAATACTGGATCGGTGACTGTCAAGGCGGGTCAGTCGCGCTGGCTACGAAGCTATTGGGCGGGATTCTTTCAGGATAGTTTTAAGGTCACGCCAACCTTGGTGCTCAATTACGGCTTGCGCTATGAAATAGACCAGCCGTTTAAAGAGGCAAATGGCGACACTTCAACAATCAGCCTGACTCAACCGAATCCAGGAGCCGGCAATGCGCCGGGCGTACTCGAATTCGCCGGCAAAGGCGCCGGGCGCAATGGCAACGTGGATGAACGTTGGGCCAATACGTGGAAGAAGGGCTTTGGGCCGCGTCTAGGGTTTGCCTGGTCTCCCGCTGTGTTCGATGGCAAGACCGTGTTTCGCGGGGGATATGGGATCATTTACGGCGGCCTGCAATATGCCGATTTCGGAGGCGACAATCGCACCGGCTTCCAGGCAAATCCTTCATTCAACAGCCCACAGGGTTTTGATCCAGGGTTTAATCTGAATTCGGGGTTCCCGAGCTTTCCCGCCCCTCCGGATCTCGATCCTACGCAGCTGAACCCTACCCCCCAGGGGAACCTTTCAGGGCCAACATACATCGACCCCTCTTACGGTCGTACCCCAATGGTGCAAAACTGGAGTGCCGAGATTCAGCACCAGCTTGCAACCGACTTGATTATTGATGTCGGGTACGTCGGAGAACACTCCACACATCTGCGCTCAAATTTCGATGCGGTGAACTCCCTCAATCCAAAATATTTTTCTCTCGGAGGACTGCTCGGGGCACAGATTAGCTCGCCTCAGGCGGCCGCAGCCGGAATCAATCCCCCTTATGCAGGGTTCCCAGGAAACTTGGACGTTGCGCAGGCGCTGGTGCCTTTCCCGCAATATGGAGGCTTCAATACTGATTGCTGTCTGGAGGACCTGGGTCAATCTACTTACAATGCTCTGGAAGCATCGTTGACGCGGCGATTCCACAATGGCCTGAACCTCATGGCCTCCTACACGTGGTCTAAAACTCTGACGGATGCGGATGCTGCGCTGCCCTTCTTCGCCACGCTGCATCAAGGCGGAGCCCCGCAGAATCCATTTGATAAGAATGGAGACAAGGCCATCAGTAACCAGGATCTTCCGCAGAACTTTGTGGTGAGCTACATCTACGAACTGCCATTCGGAAAGAATAAGAAGTTTTTGAGTAAGCCTGGAATGGTGGACAAAATTGTCGGCGGCTGGTCTATCAGTGGTGTCCAGAGATATGAAAGCGGCCAGCCTGTAGCGTTTGGTTGCGCCTCCGGTGTTCCGGCTTTCGCTGGTTGCATTCGCTTTGATCAGAGACCGGGGTCACAGATTTTCAGCTCAGCTTATAAGAGCGGAAGTTGGAATCCCGTGACGCAACCAATTTTCAACTCCCTCGACCTTTCAAACGTCGTGAATCCCGGTAAAGCCGCTTTCGATGACCCGAACTCGCCCGACAAAGTCACGGCCCGCGGTAGCTATACGTTCGGTACCTTGCCTCGAGTGGACGGAGCGGTTCGCATGGCTCCTTATCTCAGCGAGGATTTCAATTTCCTGAAACGAACGAAGATTACCGAAGGCACCGATATTTTGTTGCAAGTGAGTATGCTGAATGCGTTCAACCGACACATTTGGAATCGGCCCGAGGATCTAAATCCTTATGATTCGCAATTGAATCCCACCTGCCCGACGTGTGCTACCAATTTCGGGCTGATCCAGTACGA
>JBOGLB010000210.1:0-2422 GCA_050745965.1 Terriglobales bacterium
CGGCAATCACATCCAGATAAGGCATGGCCGGCTTTACCATAATCATGTCCGCTACTTCTTCGATGTCAGCCTCAATCTCGCGCATGGCCTCCCGCAAGTTTGCTCCGTCCATTTGATAAGAACGGCGGTCTCCGAATTGCGGCACCGAACCGGCGGCTTCACGAAACGGGCCGTAGAAGCCGGAAGCGAACTTGGCGGCATAAGAAAGGATGGGTGTGTTGGTAAATTCAGCCTCATCCAAAGCCTTGCGGATCGAGGCCACGCGTCCATCCATCATGTCCGAAGGCGCGATTATATCCACGCCGGCGCGGGCGAGCGACACAGACGTGCGGGCAAGCAGCTCAAGAGACTCATCATTGACGATTTCGAAGTCTGGATGGAATTGACTTGCAGCGACGGCGTTTAATTTCTCACTAGCGCTTCGTTGTGGACTTTCGAGTGCGGGGCTGTGAATTGCAGCCGCCCCTAAAGAATTGGCAGCGTGTGCTCTTCGTACAACGCCGCAATGCCCGTGCGACATGTACTCGCATAGGCAAACGTCTCCAATGACGATAATTTGCGGGAGTTCGCGCTTAATGGCGCGAGTAGCCTGCTGAACAATTCCATTTTCAGCCCATGCGCCTGACGCAACCTCATCTTTTTTTTCGGGAAGTCCGAAAAGGATGATCGCAAGAATGCCGAGCGACCACGCTTCGCGCGCTTCTTTTACAACCTCGTCCACCGAAAGATTAAACACTCCGGGCATGGAAGGTACTTCCTTGCGTACGCCCTTGCCGGGACAAACAAATAGCGGGTAAACAAGGGCTGCTGGAGTCAGCCGGGTCTCGCGCACCAGCGAGCGCAAGGGCTCATTCTGTCGAAGACGGCGCAGTCGTGTAATTGGAAATGCCACGGCCTGATTCTAGCAGGGAGAAGAAATGATCAAGCATTTATTGCTTCTCCGGATTTGGAGCCACAACGGGCTTGGTAAATGTCGATTTATCAATCGGGACATTCTGCTGCATTTTCTCTATCTGAACAGTGGAACTGCTGCGAGGCCGGGAAATCGTCCACCGGAATGGCGTTTTGACTCCATCTTGATCCCGGTAATCACTGTAATCAATTTGCTCGGGATTTAACCCCAGCGGCGAGTCCGCGTAACGCACCTCCCGCAGTAACAACGATGATTGCTCATCGAAATAGAGCCGCATGGGTGGTTGTCCCTCGATCGCCCCTAAGATTACATACGTCGGCTGGTCTCCAATTTTGTCTTCACGCTCAACCCGCAATTCTTTGAATACTTTTTTTGCGTCGGCGGGAAACTGTGGATCGGCATCGAGACGGGAGGAGGCAATGTCGGAGCTCGACATCTCACGCATCGGACGGCCCGGAGCGGTGGACCAACCCTCCTGCCCATTTGAGGCAGTCACATTCTCGCCGTTCGGCAGATGCATCACGACCGCAGTTTTATCCGGGCCTTGAAGAAAAATATCCACTGGGAACTGGCGTGGACCGAAGGTAATCTTGCCTTGCTCAACGCGGCTTCGCACTTTTTGGATTTCAGGCAGTCCGCCGACAGCCCGAGCATATTTTTCGAGAATCTGATCAACGCTCGGCAGCTTAGCGGGGGGAACTTCCTCATCCAAGCCTTGCGGGAAAGGCGGGGTAGCCTCGGCGCTGATAATCGGAATCGCTACCGGTTTCGGAGAGCCGCGATGGCAAGTGAAGCAGGTAACCTGGCGGTGACTGTCGAAGTTTTCCTGGTTGATGATAATCATCATTTGCATCATTTTGCGCGCGATCTGCTTGGGCTTTTTGTCGTCCTTATCGAACGAGCCTTCCATGTGACAAAAATCGCACTGGACGCCGAGAGATGAGGTCATGAACTGCATTGCCGGAATAAGCTGATCGGACGGAACGTCCTTCAGGACCTTGATGTTCTTATAAACTTGTTCAGCGGTTTTCGAAGGCGAAGGCTCCGGGCGCGCTTCTCCAGATTGGGCTTTCAACGACGCGGCCACAAGCAACAAGAAGCCGGTAACGGCCATGAAAATTGCTGCGATTCTGATTTTGGACATAGAAGAAAGACCGATAGCGGACATGCCACATTCTATTGCAAAACTAAAGGCTTGAGATATTCAGGACGACTCTACCTTCTCACCCCATCCTGGTTTGACAGGTAGCATCCTCCCAGAAAAACTCGGCTACGCTGGTCGGGATCCGCCAGCCCGAATGGGTGGCAACATTTTAACCAAACGTCCCGCTCATCACATCTGCGCGACAACGGCAACGTCGAACTTTGAATAGTACTTCTTCACGTCGTTGCGCCCGTATTTGGCGCGGAATTTATCGGCAACAGACGACACCTGCTTGGCATCGGTGATAGGCGCGGCGTGGACTTCAGCCTCAGCGGCCCCAGCCTTAATCCGAATCGCTGGATTCT
>JBOGLB010000211.1:0-4049 GCA_050745965.1 Terriglobales bacterium
ATGTCTTGGGGAACGAAGCGCTCTCCATAGCGGTCATTGAGGAGCGTGTAACCCGGAAGCGAATGGCCTGCCATGGAGTTGATCGCCAAGTTTCCCACGATAATTTTTAAATGATTGCTGCCGGGGTGAAGTAAAGCGCTGATGTCCACGGAATAGGGAGGCTTCCACACCGAGCCCGCAGGATTCCCATTCACAAAAACCACTGCGGCTTCGCGGACCGGGCTTTCGAGCCATGCGTGGGCAGTGGGCTGTGCATTCGCAGGCTGATCTACGACGGTACCAGGGCCGAAGTCAAGATAGGTATGGCTCCCCGTTTTCAGAAACTCCGAGGGAATTTCACAATCTTTTTGATAGATCGCCTCTCCCGAGTAGAAAGCAGTTTCTTTGTCGTCGGTCCATGAGTGAAGCGTGTCCATGTGAACTGTGCGCGAGAGCTTTGGAAACGTAACCGTCCAATCATTCGCCAGATCAATCGGCGGCGGCGCTTCCTGCGTGGTCGGATTTCGCTGCCATGGAATCGTCGAATTTTGGCTGTTCGTAAATACGATGATCCTCGACTCGTAGGGCTGCAAATTCAATTCCGTCGTCGAGTTTGTTCCAGCGGGCGAGATGCTGCCGGAAGATGGGTCCCACCATTCTGCGGAAGACTCAGGCGAGCGAAAAGTGGCATACGTGTGAAGCGAGTGGTTACTCGTGTTGGCGAGAAAATAGATATCCGCAGAAGGCAGCTTGCGATGCACGAATCCCAGGTCGGGCGTAGGCGGAGAAGTTGAGAGGTCCGGTTTGAAATACTGCGCGAGCAGTTGTCCAAGCTGCCGCTCGTCGGAAACAAAATGACCGCTGGCGACGGGGACATGGAATAAGCGATCAGAAATTTCGTTTAGTTGTGGAGTAATCGTTTCACGGTGGAGCAAACCAGGCGCGAGCGAAGGAACGGTTCGCGTGGAAATTACTATTCCGCCGTTTTTTGCGAAGGCCTCGATCTTGCGATAAGTTTCGAGGGGAATCCGCTCGAGGCCGGGCAAGATCAAAACCGAATATGGAATGCCAACGCGATTGATCGCTTCCGCGTCAATGAAGTCGAAATTGAATCCCGCATTGAGGATTTGCGGAATAACGGTTGGCCCGAGCAGGCGATCCATGGATTCGCTCACAGAAACTTTTCCGAGAGTAAACTGCGACCAGGCATCGTCGGTTGGCAGCAGCAGGGCAACGTCGTTGGCCGACTTGCCTTGGCGAAGAATATAACTGACGCGTTGCAGATAGCGGGTTACATCCGGCATGACCAGCCACCAGGGATTGTGATTGTTGAAGACTGCGGCGGCGTAGAACCTCCAGCCAGGCTCGCCTGCTTCGGGCGGCGAATACGGCCAGCCGTGGCCAACGAGTTGATTGATTCCCTGAAGGAAGAAGAGATCGGCTTGCGCTTTCATGTCGAGCGGGGTCGCGCGGAAGGCGGGGGAATGTAGCCACGTCCATGTTTCGGCCGAGGTAATGTTCTTTCCATAGAGATGACTTGCGGAAGAGGCCCACCGGCTGGGTGAGAAGGCTCTCCACTGAGCACCTTCGCCTTCGGGCAAATCCACGAGGCGGTTGCTGGACAACGTGACCGGCGGAGTGCCATAGGTTTGGGAGCGAAATCGCGTTTTGTGCAATGCCGCCCACTCGCGGAGAGGAGTCAAATATCTTTCGTCCGCCAACTCGCTCAGGGTTTCGCCCCAATCGTGGCGAATGGCGGATGTGTTCGGGCCGATGTCTTGCTGTAAGGCTGGAAGGTATGGCGTTAAGTCATATCCGCGGCGCTGGCGGAATTGTTGCAGCAAGTCTGGGGTCCAGTCTGAATTGTTTACTTCCAAACTGTCACTGAAAATGGCGTAGGGCGAATCGTTTCCAAACGGTTGCATCAGGCGATCGCCGACGGCGTGGAGATGAGTCTCGATCGCAGAACGATCGTAATGATCGAGGACGAATCCTTCGGCGCCCAATGCGGGGCGTTTCACCATCATGCCGGTGCGGCTGGCGATGAACCACTGCACGGTGCGGGATTGGCCGCCGGGCAAATGTAAGCGGCCATCGCGGATTTGCGAGAGATCGAGGAGTGTTGGCGCTTCGCTTGATTCTGCGCGAGTTAGGAATGCCGCTAACAATTTTTCGCCTGCTCCGATGTCGGGCACGGGAGCGGAATTTGTTTCAGGGGACAGCGCGGTTGAGACGAAGCGGAGTTTGCCGGCAGCTTCGGTTACGGGGATGTGAGGGCCGCCGAAGGGCCATCCGCTGCCGAGAGTGAGATCGAAACGCAAACCTAATTTGCGGGACTTTTGTGAAGCGAAGCGCAGTGCGTCAATGAATTGGTCAGAGAGATACGGATAGTTGCGGAAACCGGTGCCGGGATCATCGAGCGCCAGCGGATAGACGGGTTGGACTTCGACGCCTCCGATGCCGCCATCTTTCATGAGGCGCAGTTCGCGCTCCAACTCTGCTTTGGTGACCGACGGACCGAACCACCACCAGCGCATCATAATTCTGCAATCCGCGGGGGGATTTTTGAAGCCGTTCCGCAAGGATGAGAGGGGCGAGGACTGCGCTAGTGCAGTTGCAGCTAAGAGCAAGGCAATCGCGAGGCGGCGGGCCGGGCTCGCTGTCAGAAGATTACGAATCAGGCGGTGGCGCAGAAGTTTGGTCGGGTGCGTGTCTGAGGTAGTCTTCATCCAGGCCAACATACGTGTGCGATTAGTTCAACTGGCTGCGGGTCTGTAGCCAAGCTCCATCGAAAGAGCCCGCGCAGCGCCCACGACGGAGTGCGCGATCAACGGAATCTTTCCCCGGGTAACGCGAAATGCCGGCCCGGAGACGCTGATAGCTGCGACAGGCTTGCCTAAGCAATCGCGCACGGCTGCTCCGACACAGCGCACACCTTCTTCGTTCTCTTCGTCATCGAGGGCGTAGCCTCGAGCGCGAATTATTTTTAATTGCGCCTTCAATCCGCTAACGCTGGTGATGGTGTTTCGGGTGATGGGAAGCAGAGTCTGGCGGCGGATCACGAGATCCAGTTCCGGCTCGGGGAGTTCCGACAGAATCGCTTTGCCTACGGCGGTGCAATATGCGGGCGCGCGGCGGCCGATGCTGGAAGCCATGCGCACACTGCGCTGCGGCTCCATTTTCTCGATGTAGAGAACCTCTCCCTGGTCGAGGATGCAGAAGTGCACGGTCTCCTCGGTTTCGTTCACGACACGACCCAAATGAGGGCGGGAATGTTCACGCAGGTCAAGAGTCGAGCTGGCTCGGGCGCCGAGCTCAAAGAGCTTAAGCCCCAGGCGATAGCGTCCTGTCTCAATACTTTTTTCCACGACCCGGTGACGTTCTAGAACCATCAGCAGCCGGTGAACCGTGCTCTTATGAAGTTTGATAACGGAGCAGATTTCGGCCAGACTGCAATCGGAATTCCTGGCGCCGAGAGCGCTCAGAATCGCTAAAGCCCGATCAATTACCTGAATGTGATAAGTAAAATCCTGCGCCCTGTCCATGAGTCTTTTGCCATGTCATGAAATTGAATTCTTGTTTCGATTCTCGCGACCGCCAGCGCCAACCAGTTCATGAGCGTGGTCACGTTCCAGCATCTCTTGCGTGTCGCATTATGGCACAGGGTTGCAGAAATCTAAAAAATTGTTTTTCTCCAATAGAAAAAATTCCAATGGACTTTCTCAATGTCAGAGTAGCCGGCTTACCTTTGCACGCCTATTTTTTCAATGGGTAATGGGCAATGGGCTGTTTTCGCGAGACGGCGACATGAAAAGGGAGCGGTTGCTTTCTACGAATTGCCTGTCGCCGAAATCGCATTATGAAGGTGAATGCCACAATGTGAAACTAAACATAAGCCAACAATGAGTTGGCGTTTCACAATGCATAACAGTTCAACCAAGCAAACTTTCGGCATGGATACTTACCTGATCTCACTGCAAAGATGGATTCCTATGAATCAGCGGTAGTTACTCTCGTTGGTTCCAGTATCACCCATTTCGCAATGCGCAATCAGCCTTCGGGAGTGGATT
>JBOGLB010000212.1:0-6743 GCA_050745965.1 Terriglobales bacterium
CTGTCGTTGAATCCGAGAGGCTCGGTGGAGAAAGCCTCAAGCACCCCAACGATAGCGTGGGACGTTGCGAGGGGCACGGCAACCATGGATCGCGTCCCCAGGCGGCGGCAGGCTTCAGGGTTGACCCGCTTGTCTTGTTCCGAATCGTCGCAACGGACGATTTCGCCGGTCCTCAAGCACGCGCCTGAAAATCCGGAACAAGGATCCAACCGTGCTCCGCGTTCGGGTGCAATTTTTCCCGCTGAAGCGCGGCACACAATTCCGCTTCCATCAACCAACGCCACGGCAACGCCGTCAGCCCCGGTCACGGTCATGGCGCGATCGGCGACCAACTGCAGAACTTCGTCGTGAACCAACTGCTTAAGCTCCCAGGAATCGCCGGGGCTTAAGCGGCCGCCTTTATCCAGTTCCTGTGCGCGACGCCGCCGGATTTGATCGTGCAGCGAAGATAGGGCCAGAAGAGTTTCAAGATCCCGATGATCGGACCGAGGGAACCCAGGGATAGCCGGAGGGCTCGCAGGATGGGGCGCGGGCGCGGGTTTTATGGACCCGGCGGCCGGATTGTTGGGGCTCGCGCTCATTTGGGTAAGGTGCTCATAGCGCGTTTAAACCATAACTTAAAGTGGCCAATATCCGTAAGTTACAGCGTATTTCTTGGAATCGCAATATTCTGTTGCCCGCAAAGGTGGAATTGGGGCATGTTCTTTAGTAAGCTAAGAGTCTCCCCTAAAGTAATCGCATCGCCAATGGCGCAATCGGGCGTGAAATAGCTGATTTTTAGAGGTTTATTAAAGATGGCCGCCAGTGACCCCAGGAAAGACCGAAAGAAAAAGACCCGCTGGCTACCTTTAAGCCTTCTGGCGACGGGTTTTGCGGGGGTTGGCGTGGTTTTGTTCCGGGGCTGCTGGCATCGCAAAATGAGCTGGCCGGTCCGCTCCGCGGGTTATTGCTACCAGGTTTGCACGGGATGCGGAATTAAACGCCTGTTTGACGAAGAATCATTTCGCGCGGATGGACCGTTCAATTACGATCTGGATCGGCTGATCGCGGCGAAAGGCGGTCAGAGAAGTATCCCGAAAACAGCGCCCGAACCGGCAGTTTCCGACCACAGAACCGCATCCTGATTCCCATTTCGTAATCAGTCGCAACCACTTTGACTTCGAAGTTCGACAACCGGCTATCTCTCTCCTTATAAGTGCGGGGGGGGTGAACCACGCTGGATTTCGACGCCTCGATTACCGGCGAAAGTTACCATCGCTCGGGGTTCAGCGTGTGAATCTCTATGATTCGGAAAGAAAAGTCAATCGGGATGACGCTCTACCGAGTTGTTCAAACCGGGAGAACGATCTAGTTATTTCAGCGTCTGCCTGGGACTGGGATCGTGGTAGAGATCCACGAGCGCATCGCGGTAGTCAATTTTTACGTCCAGTAGTCGCAGCATCGCGAAGCCAAGAATGCCTGAAACTTCCATCCCGGCGGACTCGCTGGTGGAAGTCAAATCGAACGCGACGATGTATTCGTTCTCCTGGCGCAGATGACCGACTCGGATCACGGCATCGTCCGCGCTATAGACCTTATTCACTCTGCCGCTAATCCCGGTCACGTGCATGAAAGCATCGCCGCGCACCTTTGTGACTTCGCGGGCTGCGGCGGGTGTAATCTCGTTGCCGTACGACCCGCTATCTATCAGAAACAACTTGCTGGGGGAATTGCCAACGTAGGTTGGAATCAACAGATAGTGGCCAAAACGGAAGACTCGCGTGTAGGATTTCATTTCCGGCGCGATGTATGCGTCGTGAAACCTTGGTTTCGGCGGAGAAATAGATTTCTCCGCGGTTCCAGCAGTTGCGGCATTTCCCGTCTGCTCTTCCGGAGTGTCGGAGTCCTCGTCGTCCTCGCTGTACAGTCCGGGTGGTCGCGCCGCATCCTCTGGCCGCTTCGGCAATGCGCTAATGCGCAATTTTTCGTTTTGAAAATCAATATCCACGAGGAAGTCTTCAAAGACATCCGCGCCGATTAATCCCTCATCTCCGACCACGGAACGATTCTCCAGCACCTCCACAGGGCAGTTCTGAAATTCGAGGCCGCCGACGCTGATGGTCTTAGCGATACCAAAATATCCTCCTCTGAGCCCTTTATCTCCGATGCCGCCGATACTAGTCTCGGTAAGTTTTGTAATTCCGGCTTTTTCAGCAACGCCACGGTCAAGCAAAATCCCGCTAGCTCCGGTATCAAGCATCAGAGTGGACTTGCGGTCGTTTACCTTGACCGCTAAACCGTACCCGCGCAGGTGGTCCGCGTCTCTCAATAGACGGAGTAGCGGTGTTTCCGTCGCCTTTACATTGCTGACCATACGGCAGCTTGCGTTTGCACCCTGCGAACGCACGCGCAAATATTCCAGGTAACGATTGATGCGTGCGCGCTGTTCCGGATTCTCGTCGTTAGGTCCGGAAAGATATTCTTCTAAATTCTCAATTTGCCTTCGGCGCGGCATCGTCCGAATCCATTGCCTCTCAATGTCAGGATCAGTGGGGTCAAGTTCGTGCGCCTTGTCAATCATGGCTTTGCCCCTCTTATACATCGCAACCGCATCACTCACGCGGGCAAGTCCAAGGAATGCCCGTGGGTCGAGGTGTCCGGAATTGATTACTTTCACCCACTCCTGCTCGGCTTCAGAGATTTTTCCTTGCCGGAACTCAACTTCCCCCAATGCCACGTGCAGGGAAGGGGAATTAGACAATGCCAGGCCTTCGGCAACGGTTTGAGAAGCCAGGTCAACGTTCTTTTGTTTCAAATAGACATGTGTAAGACCAGCATAGGCATCCGCGGATTTAGGATTCTCCTTCAGCATCTGCTGGTACTGGCCGGACGCACCAGCGAAATCTCCGTTGCAGTACAGAGACCAGGCAAGCACAGAGGAACTTTGGGTCGGGGCAGGCGCCGGGGTTTGGGCCTGATTGCCGGTGAGAATGGTTGGAGCATTTGGGATGGATTGGGCGATACACAACGTACAAAAAAGCCCCAATAGTCCGCTAAACATAAGGACTCGTAACAACATGCATCCGTGACCGCAAAAGGATTGCACAAAAAGCCTTATTGAAGTTTTGCGTACTCCGCTTTAGCTTGCTTCAGAACGGGGATGCCCGGGTCGGCATCTTTCCACAAAGCCAGAAAGTCCTGGTAAGCTTTCCGCGCCTTGGCCGTATCTCCCGATAAAGCGTAGGCGCGGGCCATGCCGAGGTGTGCCAGCGCGCCAATTGGCGAGTTCGCCACAAGGCCGGAATGATCGAAAATCTTTTGAAATTCAGTTTCGGCGGGGACGGGCTGGTGTTGAGCGACGTAAGCCCAGCCCCGCAGATAAATGGGATAGAGGCAGAAAGTTATGGTCTGCGCGACGCAACCGAGTTCGTAAGGAGAAGCGGCGGCAAGCGCCTCGATCGCTTTGTCAGACTTGCCCTTATTCAGATCGCCCGCAGCGGAAATCATCGGAAGGTCCTCCGATTGCACCAGCGTGTCTTGCGGAAAGCGGGCGGCAAGATCATCCGCGAGTTGTCCGGCTTTCCCGGTATCGCCCGTCATGGCAATTGCGATTGCCGAAACAGCTTCAACATCCCTGCCCGTGGAAAGCGCGAGCGCGGCCTGGGCCCGCTGCTTTGCCTCGTTCATGTCGCCGGAGATCGCCTCGCGCACAGCGGATTCCGCGGTGTAGCTGGCTGCGGTCTCCTTCTCATCCGCACGCTGGGCCACGTCGGATGCGCGCTGGGTCAACTCGTTGGCCTTCAGAAGCTGGCCGTTGTATGCGGCAGTATCGGACTCCGAATAGATCATCGCATCCTCGTAGCCCGGCTTCCCCATCACCGCCGCGGCATCACGATCCATTGCCGCCGCATCGTGTTGCAGGAAGTCAACGAGGTAAAGGCCCAGGTGAATCTGCGGGTTATCCAAGTTTCCTTTTTGCGCCTCGCGCGCTGCGGCCTCCGCTTCATCCAGACGGTTCACATAGGTGTAGCCGTTGACCAGATTTGCGTAGGCCATTCCGGACCTCCCACTATCGCTCCGCATCGTCTGCTGCGCCGAGGCGAGGGCCTTGTCGCTGTCTCCTAGAAAGGTATACAGACTGCTTAACACCGCCTGCGGCGTAACGTCACGCGGATAGGTTTGCTCCCATAATTCGCATGCCCTGCGAACCGCCTCAAGATCTCCGGTAACGTACGCTTCATAGTGGGAGACGATATAAAGTTTTTCACGCTCGCCAACCCGGTCGCGCAGATCGTAGGCTTTCCGGGTATTTTCGGCGGCGCGGGCGGTCTGGCCAAGGTTGCCATAGTTAGTGCCCAGCCGCGCGTAAGCCATGGCGAAATCGGGATCAAGATTGACAGCACGCTTGAACAACGGAATGGCGGCGGCCGGATCGTTCGTAACAATCTGGTCCCGGTAACCGAGACTGTATGCCTGTAGCGCCTCAAGTGATGAAGTGGTGACGCTATCCGGCGGCGCGTCATATTTTTGTACCGAGACCAGCGACTCGCCCAGCTTGGCGCGCATTTTTGTAGCCGCCGCGCCCAGCGCAGCCAGAACCTGCTCTTTGGACCCAGCCGTCGCCTGCTCGTCCGCCAATACATCCCCGCTGCGGCAGTTCACAGCCTTTAGTCCAACGACATACTGGTTGCCCAGGCTGGAGATCGAGCCCTCGATGGTGGCCGCGCTGGCGGTCCGCTGGCAAACTTGGCGAGCCAGTTCGAGCGTAAGCCGGGCGTCTTTGGGCTGCGCCATCAGGGCGAGGGTCTCAGCTATGCGCTCATCAGACAGCAGATTCAAGAAGGGGGATTGTTCCAACTGAGATGAAAGCCCTTGTCGCAACGTGTTATCAAACACCGAATCGCCGGTGGTGTTGGTAAACTCGGCGACTACAACGCTATCCTTATCGGTGAGGCGCAGCGCCGGATGCGGACGGTACATATACCAGCCGGCAATCCCGGCAGCTATGAGAATCACAATCAGGGCAGCAACAACCATCCACTTCCAGGGTTTTGCCGCTGGCGCGGCGGTTGCGACTGCGCTCGCACCGCTTGAGGACGATTGTGATATCGCCGCGGCTCCAGATGCCGATGGCGCAGGCGGCGCAATCGCCGGCCCCGCAGGTGCGGTTTCCTGCGCGACTGCGACCGAACCCGAACTAGACGTCATTCCATGCCGGGATTCGGTTTCCCGCTTGAGGCGTTTCAGATCGGTTCGAATCTCCGCCGCGCTCTGATAGCGCATCTCGCGATCTTTCTCCAACGCCTTGTTAATGATGTCTTCCATCCGCGCCGGAAGTTCAGGGTTCAGGCGAAGGGCGGAGACCGGATCGCGCTCCAGAATGGAGTTGAAAATGACGGCGGAACTTTCGCCCCGAAAGGGCAGGGCACCGGTGGTCATTTCATAAAGCACGACGCCGAATGAAAACAAATCGGTTCGTGCATCCAACTCTTTGGCTCGGGCCTGCTCGGGCGACATATACGCGACCGTACCCAGCGCCGCGCCCGGACTGGTCAGGTGGTCTTCGTCCACGGCAGTCTCCTGGGAAGTTGCTCCCTGTTCCGCCGCCGTTCTCGTGGGTAGGGTAACTTTCGCCAGGCCGAAATCGAGAATCTTCGCATGGCCGCGCTTGCTCAGAAAAATATTCGCAGGTTTGATGTCGCGGTGAACGATTCCCTGTGAGTGAGCGGCGTCGAGGGCGTCTGCAATCTCGATTGCGACTGAGAGGACGGTGTCGAGTTCCATCGGCCTGCCCGCAATCCGATGCTTCAACGTCAGCCCGTCGAGAAATTCCATGACGATGAACGTGTGTTCTCCGTGCCTGGCAATCTCATGGATAGTGCAAATGTTGGGATGGTTGAGGGCGGAAGCAGCGCGAGCTTCGCGGCGAAAGCGCTCCAGAGCCTGCGGGTCTCTGGCTACGCTCGGCGGCAGGAATTTGAGCGCGACAAAGCGGCCGAGTTCAGTGTCCTCGGCCTTATAGACGACGCCCATGCCGCCGCCGCCGAGTTTCTCGATGATCCGGTAATGCGAAATGGTCTGGCCGATCACAATTTTGCCGCTCAACGAGAAGGAGCGTCCATATTATGGGGCCCATGCTGCGGCGCGTCAATGCACTATGCGTTACAACACGTCGCAGTTCGGCAGACGAGGGAAGTCGTCTAGCGGCGCATTAGATTTCATTCCAGGTTGTTGATATGTTTTGAAATACAGATCTTCGTGCGTTTCTCTTTCAGGAGCAAAAATGGCGACCCTTGGATTTATCGAATACAAAGATGCCAGTCCCGAAGTGCGGGCAGTTTATGACGACATCATGGCCACTCGCAAAATAGACTGGATCAACAATTTCTGGAAGGCGCTTGCGAATGACCCCGCGACGCTAAAGCGAACTTGGCAGGATATTAAGCAGATTATGGCGCCGGGCGCGCTCGATCCGCTTACCAAAGAATTGATCTATGTCGCGGTGAGCGTGAGCAACCAGTGTGGATACTGCATCGCATCGCATACTGCATCGGCGAAGAAGAAGGGAATGACGGATGAGATGTTTAAAGAATTGATGGCTGTGGTCGGCATGGCGAACGAAACCAACCGTCTGAGCGCAGGCTATCAGGTTGAAATTGACGAGCAGTTCAGGGTTTAAAATGGATTGCAGCAATGCCGCTCACTTTCACAATTGCATATATTGAAGACTCTATAGCCGTCTTCCACTATTACAAGAAACTCGC
>JBOGLB010000213.1:0-6092 GCA_050745965.1 Terriglobales bacterium
TCTTATCCCGGCTGGGATAATGCACGAGGATCGGCTCTACCATATCTTCAGAGCGAACGCCGGCTACGAGGGCGTGTGTAACCTGCCGGCATTTGGATGTTGTAAGGGAGTAAACCCAGACATCGCGCGGCATAGTAGGACCGTCGTGGTAATAAATCAGGCGCGAACCGTCATGCGCAAACGCAGAGTGCGACCCACCGAGCGTGTTCACACCTTTCGGCAGCGGGAGTGGAGTCGTCTTGCCCGTGATTAAGTTGTGGAGATAAATGTTAACGTAGCCGTCCACATTGGCGGTCCACGTAACATACTTTCCATCTGGCGAAAAGTTGCCGCCATCAATCTCCCATTTATCGTGAGTCAGCCATTTGATTTTTCCGGGTTGCAGACTTCCATTCGCCGTTTTCTCCGAACAATTCAAAATCCCGACGTTCTCGTATCCGGTTTCGGCATTAGACGTTATAAGAACCTCGCACCCGTTCAGAATTGAGCGATGCGAAACATCATTCGCCCGGTAAAGTTTTTCCCCATCATGTGGAGTGAGTAACTTTGACTCTCCGGTTGCCACGTCGGCGATAAAAATGTTGGAATCCGTTCCCTTCGCCTGTTCCTGCGTGTAAACAATGTGCTTCCCATCGCTAGACCAGATGGGATCAACATTCATTCTGTCTTTCGGTGTGTTGCTCGTCACATGTTTGGTGTCGCGCATCACCGTGTCATACACATCAATCTCGAACACAGAGGATGTCCTCGGCTTCACCATGTATGCCAGATAGCGGCCATCCGGCGACCAAGTCGGGTGTTCTTCCGCTATCTCCCGGGTATGGGTCAAGTTCACCACCATCCCAGTCTTCGGTGAGACGAGAAAAATATCCCATTGCTCATCGCCGTCGTAGTCCGACATGTAGGCGATCCATTTTCCATCTGGAGACCACGCGGGTTGTGTTTGCCGCTGATCGCTGACCGTCAATTGCATGGGCCAGCCGCCCTCTGAGGGTACAAGCCAAACATTGTTTCTGCCGCTGATATTCGAGATGAACGCTATGGTCTTTCCGTCCGGCGACCACGTGCTGCCCCCGATAGCGCGGGTCATGTACAGCTTTTCGATCGAGAGGCTTTGCGCGCCCTGCTCAACCTCTGCGTTGCTTTTGCTGCTGATTAACTTGGGATCAGTAATGGCTTGAGGAGCTTGCAAGGTTTGTCCTGTTGCAAAAATGCTCATAAGGAGGAAAGTCACAAAAAGAATGGCGAGTCGAGTCAAAGCTGTATGCAGACTTGTGGCTGATGGCATTTTCTATGTAAGCGCAGGATTCGCGGGGCCCGAGCTTGTGTAATCCGAACCCGATCTTATCTAACTATTATCGCCGAGGGTTGCGAAAATGTCGTCACCGGACTTCCCTGAACGTTCAATGCGCCCGTTGTTGTATTCAGAGTGTAAACCGACACGGAGCTTGCGTTGAGATTCGCGGCGTATAGGTAATCAATACCGGCAGCTGTCGAAGTTGCGGCGACGCCGGAACGAATAGCCACTGAAACAGGACTGCCTCCCGCGGAAATCGCTGCTGGGCTTAGCGCGGTCAGCGCGCCAGTACCGGAACTCCATGCATACTGGGAAATTTGGTTAGCCTGCTCATCCGCCGCATACAAAAAAGGAGCTGTCGGGTCCATGGCAATCGCGACCGGCCCCGGTTCCGCCGCGAAAGGAGATCCAGCAATCGAAGTGAGAACGCCGTTCGGCGTCGAGCAGCCCGAAGCATTTGCAACATCGCAAATAGCGAAGCCACTAATATTGTTCGATCCGGCGTTCGCAACGTAAAGGTATTGCCCGGCGGGAATTGTTCCCTGCGCTAGCGAAACGAATACCGCCGACGGTGAAATTCCCACTGGATAAGTGGTCAACGGCGTCAGCGCCCCCGAACTGGAAATTTGGAACGACGACACGGTATTCGCGAACTGATTTGCCACGTACAAATAATTGCCGGAAGCGCTGACAGCTACTGAAACCGGTCCAGTGCCGACAGTGGCTCCGTTTGTTTCGGTGGAAAATGGAGATCCGGCTACCGGCGTGAGGGACGCGCCGCTAACTGAGAAGACAGAAATTGATCCCGGCAGTGCGCCGGGCGGCGTCAGATCAAAACTACCCTGATTGGCCACGAACAAAAAAGTACCTGCGGCATTGATCGCCATACCCGATGGTGTCGGGCCGGCCAGAATTGTGCTCCCCGCCGGCTTGAAAGTTCCGTCGCTATTAATCGTATATGCGGATATTCCGCCGCCAACCGACTGCGAACCCGTGCCGCTGTTGGATATGAATGCGGCATCGCCTTTGGGCGTGACAACGATTGACGTAGGCGCATTTGCAGTGGCCTGAGCACTCCCATCCAGGCTTAACCCACCGCTGCTGAGGTTGATCGTGTATGCCTGAATGGTCGCGTTTCCCTGAGCGGTCAGCCACAAATAGCCGCTCCCTCCGGCCAATACTGAGGAGGAACTGCTCGAACAGCTCATCAAAATGAGTAATAAGGGTAGGATCAGCGACAACCACAGATACTTTATCCTCATTGTTCTCCCAGAAGAGTTCTCTTTTGTTTATCAGGAATGAAGGTTTAGAGCAAACGCAGGCGGCAATTACGGCTCAGGACGTATCGAATGTTTGTGCCCAAGGGACGACGATATCTAAGAATTAAGTTTCAGCTAACGTCTGGACGGCGGTGATCTTGTCATTCGACCGCGACATCGCGGGAAGTCTGATTTCAAGCATCAGTCCCCCTTGGTGCCCGTTCGTGGCCGTAACAGTGCCGCCGTGGAGCCGCACCGCCCGGTCGGCGATTGCGAGGCCCAGCCCGGCGCCGCCTGTTCCGCGGCCGCGGTCATCATCAATGCGATAAAAGGGCTGGAACAATTTGCCTAATGCTTCCTCGGGGACTCCTGGGCCGCAATCCGTCACGCTCACAATTCCTTGCCGCCCACTCACTCCATCCGCACATTCCAGTCGCACTTCGACAGCAGTATTCTCCCGCGTATAACGCACTGCATTTCGGATTACATTTTCGATTGCGCTGCTCAATAGCCCCGCGTCTCCTATCACCACGCAGTCGTCTTTAATGGAACATTCGACGCGGCAGTGACGGCTCTGGGCCTCGAAGGCCGCGTCCTGAGCGATTTCGCCAACTAATTGCGCCAAATGCACCGGCGCCTTGCGCATAATTTCGCCGCCACCCTCCAGTCTTACAATGGTGAGCAGTCGTCCAATCAACTCATTCAAGCGATTCGCTTCGAGGTCAATACGCTCAAGTGCGCTGTTAGCTTCCGGACCCGCACGCTGGCGCGCCAACTCCAACGCGACATTTAGGCGGGCGAGGGGAGAACGCAACTCGTGGGAGATGTCCTTCAACAACCGTCCTTGCGCATTCACCAGGTTTTCGAGACGCTCGGCCATGGTGTCAAAATCACGAACCAATTCAGACATTTCGTCGTGGCCTCGCGACGTCTTCACGCCCGCTCGCGCCGTTAAATCGCCTCCAGCTAATTTCTGAGTTGCAGCTCTTAACCGCACGATGGGAGAAGTTAAATATCTGGTCAGGAGATAGCAGACTAATCCAGAGCAGATGATCGCGATTAAGATTCCGAACCCGGGCACACCGTGCGGACCGAACCTCGTACGCTCGACCGGCAATTCGATAACCAGGCTATAAGATTGGCCATCCGAGGTCGTAAAAGATGGTCGCAGAAACTGCATCGGCCCAATCCTGCCCCAAATGCTGTCCGCCGTGTGGATCTGTCCGCGTTCCACTCTTTGTATCCATTCGGGCGCCGGGTGCCCCGAAAGATCGCGACCCTGTTGATCGAAGAGAAAGGCGTGGACGCGTTGGCTCTCGCGGAGGCTGTGCAGATAACTTCGAAGTTCTTCCGAACCGCCCGACTTATAGGCTTGCACTGAATCATTGAGAAACTTCATTTGCAAAGCCTCAATGCCGGAAGCTTCGCGTGGAGGGCGCAACGCCAGGGTGACAAGAATGGTCGTCACCAGAAATAGAGCAAATGCCAGCCAGTAGGAAAGGAAGATTTTGAGAAAAAGGCTTCTCATTTGACATCGTTTCCGGCATGGTCGCGGGCGAGCGTAAAAATATAACCAACTCCCCGAACCGTTTTGATCAGTTCAGTGTCATTGTCGGAGTCGCCCAGTTTCTTGCGCACCTTGCTCACGTGCATATCAATGCTGCGGTCAAAGGGAGAAAATTTCCGGCTCAAAACTGTGTCCACCAGTTGCTCGCGTGCCACCACTCGTCCAGCCTCCCGCAGCAAGACTTCCAACAGGTTGAATTCCACCGACGTGAACTCGATCTGCACGCCTTTTTGTCGAACCGTTCGCGTGGCTGGATCAAGTTCAATCTCGCCCACTCGCACTACACTAGGAATTGGGTCACTCTGTGGGACGGTCTTAGTTCGCCGCAGGATCGCGCGAATACGTGCGACGAGCTCGCGCGGATTGAACGGCTTTGGAAGATAATCGTCCGCGCCAATTTCAAGTCCTACAATTCGGTCCACATCTTCGCCACGCGCCGTGAGCAACAACACCGGGACCTTCGATGTGCTTCGGATCCGGCGCAAAACATCCAATCCATTCAGTCCGGGCAGCATAACATCCAGCACGATCAATAACTGTGGACCGTTAAGGGCTCGTTCCAAGCCCCGCTTTCCGTCGAAAATTGCTTCGACTTTGAAACCCTCGGGACCAAGATACTCAGCCACCAGGCTGCACAGTTCCACATCATCGTCAATGATCAGAATTTGGTCCACGTTCGCCATTTCAGTTTCACACAGCACCACCGGCGTCGGCGTAAAGAATTGTCAAACCCGTAGTTCCGGGGTTACAAAACTTTACTCCCGTTGACTGACTCTTTACTACATTTCAGAACGCGCTGTGTTTGTATCAATAGAACGAATTAGGAAGTGAAGGACAAGATTTAGGTTCGCAATAAGATCGTTCAGGAGGAGTAAATATGAAAACAACGAAATTTAAAATGCTAAGCGCGGGACTTGCCTTGTTATTAATGGTAGGTTTCGCGGTATCTCAAGAAGCGGGCATGGCCATGGGTCCAGGCCGGGGTCACCACGGAGCTTTCGCGGGCGGACCATTAGGTTTTTTCACTAAGGCGCTCGATCTTACCGACGCGCAACAGACCCAGATCAAACAGATCATTGCCAACGAAAAGCCAACCCTTCATCCGCTAATGCTTCAAGAGGGACAAGCCCACCAGCAGATGATGCAGTTGGTCACCAGCGGCAACTTTGATGAGACCAAGGCTCAGGCGATCATCTCGCAGGAAACCCAGACTCATTCGCAAATCGAAATGGAGCACGCTCGGATGATGTCTCAGGCGTACCAGCTTCTCACCCCTGACCAGAAAACGAAGTTTGCCCAATTGCAGGCAAGGCACCAGCAGCGGATGGCGCAACACATGCAACACGAGCAGTCAGAGCCGGCAACACCAAATCAGTAAGCGGACATTTTGTGAGGAGGGCCTTTTCCTCCTCGCATTGTTTTCGAAAATCTGATGAAGGGAGAAAAACTTTTGGCTACCGCAGCGATCCCCACGGAGTTTATAAATACTGTCGCCACCGAAATGTCATCTGGAGTCGAAAGGGCCGTCGAATACTGGCTAGATCAAATAGATCAAATCGTGATGAGCGATAAGATCACACCTTCGCTAAAGCTGGCCGCGATTCAGGGAGTACTTCAGAACTACAAAAATGTCACCGGAAGACTGGCGTTGAGGTTCGCGTGTATCGAATAGTTCTGACGGGAGAAGTTTTATGACTGGCGATATCGTTTATTCAGTCCTGATGCGTTGCACCTGGTTTTTTCTTGGCGGTTGGACGCTCACGTTGCTTCTGGCGTCGGCTGCGGTATTCCGCGAAGAACTGTCGAAGGCCTGGCTACCTGAACAATAAAAGGGCAGCAAACACTTGCGCTTACGGAAGCAGATTCTGAGCAGTACCCCATGCACAGGTGCGCTTTCGAGCGTGGAGTCATTGTGATCCGAGATTGGCCTCTCCTATAGTGAAGCGGGGAGACCCGAGCCCAACAGTTG
>JBOGLB010000214.1:0-4295 GCA_050745965.1 Terriglobales bacterium
GCCGCTGCGCAGATTCGCGAAGCGGCGATGATGTTATCCAGTTGCGAACCTTTCAGGTCTGCGATTGCCTTGGTTGCGGCAGCATGAAATTGCAGCGCAGCGTTCCCTGTATTGGGGTTTTTCTCCGGCATCCCCTCACCCCTGTTCCGGCAACTTCTTGCCTGTCGAATATGTGACAGAATACACCGAAAGTCGCTAATTCGGCAGGGCCGTAGTTTCTAACCTGTCATGAAAGTATACTGACAGTGACCGAATAGAGCTTAATCGAACATTCTCTAAACGTAACAGCTATCGGCAAATAAGTAATAAATTAAATGTTGAGAGGATTGTCTCTGCACCCGAGTTCGATATGCAGCCTCAGATTCCGATAGAACGCTTCGAGATCTTTGCCGAGGGACTCGATCATCCTGAAGGCCTGGCCTTCGACAATGATGGTGATCTTTGGGCAGGTGGAGAGCTTGGGCAGATCTATCGGATCAATCGAAGAGGCAAAGTTCAAACGGTCACAACGCTGGGGGGCTTCAATCTGGGCCTTGCATTTTCAAAGCATCAGGAATTGTTTGTTTGCAATTTCAAGCTCGGAGCCCTGATTCAGCTGGATCGGTCGGGAAAGCCGATTCGGTCCTGGGAAAGAGCCGGTCACTACCGTCTTCGCAATCCAAACTTTGCAGTGTTCGATCGCGAAGGCAATCTTTATTTCAGCGATTCCGGCCAATTCAATAAGAATGATGGATTTCTATTTGTCTTGCGGCCGAATGGCAAGATTGAGGAGTTGCTGGCGGCCTTGGCGTTTCCGAATGGCCTGTCGTTGAGCGCGGACGAGCGAACTTTATACGTCATTCAGAGCACAAAGGACAACGTGCTGGCCGTGCCGATCCTGGAATCAGGAATGATAGGAAACCCTCGTGTTTTCGCGTCAGGCTTGCGCAGCGTACCCGACGGTGCTGCACTGGACGCGAACGGCAATCTTTATGTGACCTGTTATGCTTCCCACAATATTTATCGGGTGGCACCGAAGGGCAAAGTCTCGCTGTTCGCAGCCGATGTCCAAGGAACGATGATCGCCAGCCCTACCAATGCCGCATTCGGCGGTCCAGGTTTCGACGAAATCTATTTTGCTAACCTGAGCCGCTGGCATATTTGCCGCGTTCGTGCTGGCATCGAGGGACAACTTCTAGCCAACCAGCACTAGCAGGCCGGAGATTTCATGAAGATTACAGATATTCGTTGGACCCCCGCATTCATTCCGATCGAAGCGCCATTGAGATATGCACTTGGCTCGCATCCTGGCTTCTCACGAATTGTCATCGAGGTTGAAACAGACCAGGGCATCACCGGGCTTGGCGAATGTTATAGCGGCGCAAGCAGAGCCGGGCAGCTCGCCGACTTGAAGCCACTGCTGATCGGCGAGGATCCGATGAACCTCGAGCGTATTCGCTGGAAGCTGGCGACACCGAGTTCAGTAAAACTGTTCGGTCACGTTCTCGGGTTCGCCGGGCTCGAGTTCGCCATTCTCGATATTCAAGGAAAGGCGCTGAATCGCTCGGTCTGCGACATACTGGGAGGGCGAATTCGCGACGAGGTCCCCTTTTCGGCTTATCTCTTTTACCGCTACGCGAACGACGAGGGTTTCGGCGAAGTGTCGAATGCGTCGGAGATGGTTGATATCGCAAAGGAACTCGTTGGTAAGTACGGCTTCAAGACGCTGAAATACAAGAATGGCGTGTTTCCTCCGGACGAGGAAATCGAGACGTTCATCGCACTGCGCGAGGCTTTCCCGAAGCACCGGATTCGGCTGGATCCCAACGCAGTCTGGACAATCACGACTGCCATTGATGTCGCGCGACGGTTGCACGATTACAACGTGGAATATTTGGAAGATCCGGTGTGGGGACTTCGCGCGATGCAACGGGTGAATGCCAAAGCGCCGTGGGTCACGCTTGCGTCAAACATGTCGGTGTTCGCGTTCGAAGATCTCGTTCCTGCCGTGATGGCTGATGTGCTCGATATCGTTCTGCTGGACCCGCACTGGTATGGTGGCATCCACCGCGCTAAACTCGCGGGACAGATTTGCGAATCAATGGGGATGGATGCCGGCATGCATAGTGGGGCTGAGTTTGGGATTTCGCAGGCCGCCATGCTTCATCTCGCGGCGTGTCTTCCGAACCTGACGCTCGCTTCAGACTCGCACTATCACCACTTAACCGACGACATCATTGAGGGCGGCAAGATGCAATATGAGAATGGAGCGATGGCAGTTCCAACGGGACCTGGTCTTGGCATTTCCCTCGATGGCGACAAGCTGGCGCGCTATCACGAGCTGTCCAAACGCCACGAAATGGGGACGTGGACAGACGACCCGCGCCGACCGGGCGTGGTCATTACGCAGCCGAAATGGTAAGTATGGCGAACACTGATTTTGAGGGCAAAGTTGCCGTCGTCACGGGTGGTGCGATGGGCATCGGCGAGGCGACAGCACGCAAGCTGGCCGTACTCGGGGCTTCGGTCGCAATCTTCGACATAAACGGTGAAGCTGGCGCACGCACCGCGGACGCGATCGCGAAAAGCGGAGCAACATGCGACTTCGTTCCCTGCGACGTGAGTATAAGCAGCGAGGTTTCACGCGCCGTTGATACCGTGATTGCCAAGAGTAGCGGAATCGACATCCTCGTCAGCAGCGCCGGAATTCAAGACTATGGCGACGTGGTGACGACTTCGGAACAAGCCTGGGATAAATTGATGGGAATCAATCTAAAGGGTTGCTTCCTGGTCTCGAAGTTCGTTGTTCCGCACATGCTTGGCCGCAACGGCGCCATCGTAGTTGTCGGCTCGGTACAGAGCATGTCCGCAATCGGCAACTCGGTTGCTTACGTCACTTCCAAACATGGCTTGCTGGGACTGACGCGAGCAATGGCGCTGGACTATGCACAGAAGAATATCCGCGTGAATTGCGTTTGTCCCGGTGCGATTGATACTCCGATGTTGCGCTGGGCCGCCAGCCTGGCTCCTGATCCTGAGGCCGTAATCCAAACCTGCAACAGCATGCATGCCATGGGACGCATCGGTAAGGCGGAAGAGGTCGCCGATGCAATCGTGTATCTTGCGTCTCCGATGGCTTCGTTTATCACCGGCGCTGCCTTGGTCGTGGACGGTGGCATGCTAGTACCGACGGGCGGGATGGGATTCCAAAAGGGCGGTACAGGGGCGGCCACGCGGGAGTGAAACGCGAAGGAAACTGAATGTCGCGCTGTGCCGCCGATGCCGTGCAGTGGAGGAACCGCCAAGCATATCGCTTGTCGAACGGCAGGATTGAGATCACAGTACTGCTCGGCGGAGGCCACATCGCCGACTTCCGCTTGTGCGGTTCTCCGATTAACGCCATTTGGGAAGCGCCCTGGCAGACCATCGAACCGCAAACATTCTCTTCGTCTGAACACGCTTCGCTATACGGTGACGGTCCAGTTGGGAAATTTCTTTCCGGTTACACCGGCCACGCGGCAGTTGTCGGATATTTTGGCATGCCGTCCGACGCGGAGACTGCACAGGGCCTGCCATTGCATGGCGAGGCGGCCAGTTCGGAGTGGAAGGTCATTGTCGCTGCATGTGATGATCGAACTGCGCGGTTTGCGCTTGAGGTCGCGCTTCCCGCGTACAGGTTGCACTTTCGACGCGAGATCACTCTGTGCTCCGATGCCTTCACGGTTTCCATTACGGAGCGCGTCTTCAATTGCAGCGATAAGCAAATTGATTTGCAATGGGTAGAACACGCGGCTTTCGGGGAGCCGTTCTTTGCAAGCGGCGAAGCATCCCTATGCATTCCAGCTACACGCGGCCTGACGTGGCACCTTGATTACGAGGGCCGCGAAGCTCTTCCGAACAACCTCGAATTTCGTTGGCCGTTCGTCGAGTCCGTTGACGGCGATCAACTTGATTTGTCTGCGCCATTCGTGCGATCCGGAACAGGGTTTGTCGCGTCTCTTCTTGTGGATTCTGATCACAACACCGCTTTCATCGCGGTACACAATCGGCGTCTCTCCCTGATTACCGGATACACCTTCGATCACGCATGTTTTCCATGGATCGCTTTGTGGGAGGAAAACTGCGCACGCGCATATGCTCCATGGAACGGTATTACGCGTGTCCGCGGAGTGGAGTTCGGCACCAGCCCAATGCCGCTCGGACTCGATCAGGCCCGCAAAACCCGTGTCCTCTTCGACACACCTGTTCTCACGAGTATTGCCGGGAATTCGAGAATAGAGACGCAGTACCAGCTATTCCTCGCTCCGGTTCCACCC
>JBOGLB010000215.1:0-2615 GCA_050745965.1 Terriglobales bacterium
CTGGAGCTAACGTCTGAAGTTGCAGATTGTCAGCAATCGGTGATCGTCGAAGAAGTAGAAAATGGAGTTCCAGTCAGAATGGCGATCCTGGCGAGGGCTTTGGGGAAAGGTAAAGGCCGCCGGTGAATCCAAAGAGAACAGGCAGTCTGTTGATTCGAGGCGGCCACCTTATTGATCCCGCAGCGAAGCTCAACGCGCCCATGGACATTCTTCTGCGCGATGGCCACGTCGCAGATATCGCTCCCCCCAACAAATTACGAGATGCAACGAGCGAACACTTTGACGCGCGCGGGCTGATCGTTGCGCCAGGCTTTATTGATTTGCATGTCCATTTGCGGGAGCCTGGCCAAAGTTACAAAGAAACCATCGCGTCGGGTACGGCCGCAGCGGCAGCGGGAGGATTTACCTCCGTTTGCTGTATGCCGAACACCCTTCCAATCGTGGATTCCCCGGAGTGGGTCACTTGGCTGCAACAAGCCGAGCGTCGCGCAGCCGTCAATGTGTTTCCTATTGCCGCCGCCACCCACGCCAGCAAAGGCGCGGTGCTTACCGACTTTCGCGCGCTACAGCGTGCGGGCGCGGTCGCAATCAGTGACGATGGCAAGCCCATTCTAAGCGACGCGATCATGCGCGAGACATTGCGGCTTGCGGCCGAAATCGGAATACCGGTTATTCAGCACGCCGAAGACACGCGAGCTACCGAGCATTGCTCGATGAATGAAAGCCCGACCTCGTTCCGTCTCGGATTGCGTGGCATGGCCGCATCTGCCGAAGCTTCCATCGTCGAGCGGGACGTACAACTCGCTCAGCAGTTCACCGGATCACGCATTCACGTCGCTCATATTTCTACGGCTGAGGCGTTAAAAGTTGTGAGACGGGGGAAACGCAACAATATTCGCGTTACCTGCGAGGTTACGCCGCATCACTTCACGCTCCTGGATCAGGATGTTGGCAATTACGACACGAATTTCAAAATGAATCCCCCACTACGCTCCAGTGCCGATCGGGAAGCAATCCTTGTAGCCTTGGCGGACGGAACCATTGATGCAATCGCCACCGATCACGCTCCTCATGCCCTTCATGAAAAGGTTGTCGAATTCGAGCGCGCGATGTTCGGAATCACCGGCCTCGAAACGGCACTCGCTCTCGCCATTACCCGGCTCCATCGCGAGCAGAAAATTCCGTTGACGCGGATTGTCGAACTTTTTACCTCAGGACCTGCCCGCGTGGTCAGCCTGAAAGGTCGCGGCAGTCTGGCCCGGGGAAATCACGCCGACGTTACCATCTTCGATCCAAAACAACGATGGACATTCGCGGTGGGCAAGTCACGCTCGAGGTCACACAATTCTCCGTTTGACGGATGGCAGTTCACAGGGAAGGTGGTCGCGACAATTGTCGGCGGACGAGTGGTTTACCGGAACGATTGAAGCAACCGCGGCGTTGTTAAAAAAACCTTCGCGCTTTGTCGGATAGAATAGCGATAGACATTAAATCGGCAACCGACGACCAAGGACCAACGACGTATTCCAGCGCATGAAGAAAAATGATTTGAAACAGCAAGTGTCCGCGGCCATCGCCGCCTGCCGTGAAAAAAAAGCGGAAGACATCTCTATTCTTGAGCTTGAAAAAAATTCTGGCGCTTTCACCGACTACTTCGTGGTTTGCAGCGGGACCAATCCCCGGCAAATTCAGGCGATTTCCGATGAGGTCGAAGATAGGCTTAAGCAGGCCGGCCATCGTCCTGCACATGTCGAAGGCTACAAGCAAGCCGAATGGGTTCTCATTGATTATGTGGACTTCGTAGTGCATATATTCACCGAGAAGGCCCGCCAATATTACGATTTGGAGCGTTTGTGGAAGTCGGCAAAAAAGCTGCGTCCTGCCGAACTCGTGGCTCCTGATCGAGTCCGAAGCAAACGCGTGCCAACAACCGCGAAGCGGAAGAAACGCGCCTGACCAGGCTGCGAAAAGCGCGACTTTGCGGTTTGTTTCTGGGTGGCGCAGCGGTTCACCGCTGCGATAACCAGCTCATTCTCAATATCGGCTTCAGCCGCCGAGGTCCGTTGGTCCGCGAGAAAAACAATTTTCCCACAGTCAACGACTCCTTTTTTGGTCCCAATCTTTCGTGAAATTAACCATCGCGTGGATCGGAAAAACTAAAGACTCCGCCATTCAAGAGCTGACGGACAAATATCTGAAGCGCCTCGCCTACTATGTCGATGTGGAAGGAAAGGCGCTTAAAGACGAAACCAAACTGTTGGCATTAGGCGGAAGCAGCGCAAATCCTTCTTTGATTGCGTTAGACCGCAGCGGAAAACAACTTTCTTCGGAAGACTTAGCTGGCTTTTTGCGCAAACATCAAGAGGGCGGCTCATCTCATCTGCTATTCGCCGTAGGCGCGGCAGATGGCTTCGGCGAGCAGATCTTACAGACAGCAGCTTTCAAACTTTCATTAGGCAAAATGACCTTATCCCACGAACTGGCGCGGATCGTGCTTCTTGAACAACTCTATCGCGCGTTCACCATCTTGAAAGGACATCCTTATCACATCGGCCATTGATAAAGGCCCCCTGAAATTGATTACCACAGACCTGCAACGGCAGGAATTAGCTCTG
>JBOGLB010000216.1:0-8524 GCA_050745965.1 Terriglobales bacterium
TTCTGCCGAATCCGGTATCGGTGGGCGTCGGCGCGAATTTTATGTTCCTGGACAACAAACGAAACCGCCTTTATGTCACCAATCCAGTCAACGACAGCGTTAGCGTGGTTGACGTATCCGCCGATCCTCCCGCGCTTCTGGCAACGGATTGTGTTGTGGCCGGCTCAACTCCTCCGTGTCCTGCAACCTTTGTTCCGGTGTCGGTGACAGTGTTACCCGATGGCAGCAGCGCTTACGTCGCCAGCTATCAGGTCGGTTCAACATGCTCGAGTGGCGTTGCCGCACCGTGCCTGACCTCGCAGGTTTCTGTGATCAGTTCTGATAACAACAGACTTTCTTCCGTGATTCCTTTGGGAAGCGCGAGCGTTGATATGACAAATGCGACGGGATGCGGAGCGCCCGGCCCGGTGGGATCGCAGGGCGCCACTCGATTTCGCCTCTCCATAGCCGCGGGCGGGGATAGTTCGAGAGTTTATGTGGCGAACTGTGACGCGGGAAGCACGACGGCCATCAGCGCCGTTCCTACCAGCAGCGACCCGTATCCGGCAAATACTGTCATTGTCAGTCTCCAGTCTCCGGTGAGCGCTTTTCCGCCCGCGTCATCCTCTGCGGGTCTGCCTCCCGCACAGGCTCCAGTATTTGTCTTGGCTACTCCGTAGTTTGGTTGGAAAAAGTGGATTTGAAACAAGGTGGACTAAACGGAAAGATGTCCAGATATCGCGGGACGGTTCGGCCGAAGTCCCCGCAATTGTTCGCAAAGATTTCCGCGCGGTCCTTACCCTGCCGCCACCGCGTGCTGCTTCTTGTACCTGAGTGCGATGTTCATGAAGATGTTTCCGCTGGAGGTCTCGAAGCACAGAACCATAGCCTCGGTATCCTCGGTGCTTCTCGAACCATGATCCGAAGTGACCAGCGTTGGCGGATGCACGCGAAAATGGAATCCCTGATCGTTCAAAGTTGCGACTGCGTTACCAATCACCTGATTGGCCAACTCGCATACCGCTTCGGGCACGAGAGTGTCCGTTTCGGGTAATTCCGCGCCCGCGAATTGGCTGGCCACCCGCCGCGCGGTTGCCGCGTCGAGATCAAAAAGGATCCTTCCTTCGATGTCCCCGGTCAGCCAAACCAGCGCGGCAACGCCTTTTCGGCGATATGCCTCCTCTTCCATGCTGAGGTGTCCAATGGACATAGGGGACTTTAAGCCGGGAGCCAACACCGCGTCCGCTGCGTTGATAAAAGGCTGAATCAGCTCCATCTTCATATCAGGCTCCGGCTCCCGCCGCTTCTGCAACTGCCCCGTCATTACCTAGCACGTACTTGATCACTTCGTACAATACTTCGGGCTTGACCGGCTTTTGAACGAAATGGCGCGCGCCGCGTTGCAGAGCCGCCACAATGTTTTCCTGATATCCCACGGAAGAAACCATGACGATTCTCGCTTCAGGATGCTGTTGCACGATCTTTTCCGCGGCCTCAATGCCTTCCATTTGCGGCATGGTGATGTCCATGAGCACAATGTCAGGATTGATGCGGGTATATTCGGTGATTGCGGCCAAGCCGTCTCCAGCTTCGCCGGCTACTTGCCCACCAAAGGTCTCGATGATGCGCGCCAAGTTCTTGCGGGCGAAAACTGAATCGTCCACTATCAAATAGCGAACTGGCTGCCCATCTTTACTGCGTCGTACTGGCACAAATTGTTCCATATAAGCACCCTCCAGTGCCGTAATCCCTACGTCACAACTTCCGAATGTGGCTTCACTTATAGCTTTCCAACCCCAGCCGACTTGCCGCTCTGGGAAAGAGTTCTGCCCCGGTTCGGCATACAGTGAACTTGCAATGTGTTCGCAAGCGCTTCCAACTCAATCACACGAACTACGTATCCACGTTCAATCGCGGCTTTCGGCATTCCGAAAACAACGCAGGAATCCTCACTCTGCGCGAGAGTCAATCCTCCCGCTGCCTTGACTGCTCCCATGCCTTCAGCGCCATCGTCGCCCATGCCCGTCATCAGGACAGCCGTTCCCTGCTCGCCAAAATCCTCCGCCAGACTTCGAAATAAAACGTCAACCGATGGGCGGTGCCCGTTTACTCTGGCATCGTCACTCAACACGGCGATGTTTCCCAGCGGCAACCGCTTCATCCGGATGTGACGATTGCCCGGAGCAATCAGTACCCGGCCGGCAAGCAACAAATCGCCGGATTGCGCCTCTTTAACTTTAATCGCGCAGGTTTCATCAAGCCTACGAGCGAACATCTCCGTAAAGCCTTCCGGCATATGCTGGACGATGACAATCGTGCCTGGAAAATCTGCTGGAAACTGTGACAGCACGTATTGCAGAGCCTGTGGCCCTCCAGTGGAAACACCGATTGCCACAAAGCGTGTCGGATGTTTTTTCGAATCCGGCGCAGTTTTCGGGATAGTCTGCAATGTTCCGGGGGTAGCAGGAAGATGCACTCCGCGGCTCTGTGCCGCCGCTTTGATCTTGGCAATCAGGTCTCGTGCGATCTCCGGCATTCGGGCAGAAACATCTCGCGGCTTCGCTACGAAGTCAAAAGCACCCATGGATAACGCTTTGAGCGTGACCGAAGCACCCTCCGTGCTGTGGGAACTCACCACAATTACCGGCAACCGGTAGCGGCGCATGATCTCCTTGAGCATGTCGAGGCCGCCCATCCCCGGCATTTCCAGATCCAGGGTGACCACCTGCGGTCTTAATTCCTCGATTTTCTTGAGACCGAAATTTCCATCCATCGCTGTGCCCACAACCTGAATGGAGCTGTCACTTTCGATGATTTGCGGGATCAACTTGCGCATTAATGCCGAATCGTCAACCACGAGCACGCGAACTGACTCTGGCATCATCATTGGCCAGCCCCCACAACCGCAGCCCGGAATTGCGCACGCTCCGCTTGGGAGAGCAACAGTTCGGACGATGCAACCCCACTTTTCTGCTCTGAACGAGACTTTGAAAATCGTTCGACAATCGCGGCAAGGTTCATGATCAGCACCACGCGTCCGTCGCCCAAAATCGAAGCTCCACTCACCAGGTCGGTCGTAACCGTCTGATCGTCCAGCGCCTTAATAACTAACTCCTCTTCGCCTTCGAGTGAATCCACAATCAAACCGAGCTTGCGTTCTCCGAACGCAATGATCAGGACAAATATCTTGCCCGCCGCGTTGGAATGTCCGCTGCCCAACCGTCCCATCCTCATCACGGGTAGTACCTGGTTGCGCAATTGCAAAACCTCGTAAGACTCGACTTGATGGAGATCTGATTCGAAAGCCCGCGTAATTTCCGCGACCGCATTCAAGGGGATCGCATAGAGCCGCTGTTCCACGCGGAACAATAACGCCTTGATGATCGCCAGCGTCAACGGCAGCTTCAGGCGGAAGGTCGTACCTTCGCCGATTCGAGTTTGAATGTCCACCGTCCCCTTTAGCCTTTGCATAACACTGCGAACTACATCCAAGCCCACGCCTCGCCCTGATATTTCCGTAATTTCTTCAGCCGTCGAAAATCCAGGACGAAACACCAGATAAATGGCTTCGGAGTCGCTAAGGCGGGAAGCTTCTGCCGGACTCATGATGCCTTGCTTCAGCGCCTTCGCTTTTACTTTTTGCGGATCAATGCCTGCCCCGTCGTCTGTGATGGAGATAATTACGTGACTGGCGTGGTGATATGCGTCCAGATGGATGGTTCCTTTTTCAGGCTTGCCGGTTTTCCGCCGCTCTTCGGTCGCCTCAATGCCGTGGCTGACCGCGTTGCGGACAATATGCGTCAGAGGCTCCGCGATTGCGTCGAGCAAGCTCTTGTCGAGATCAGTGTCCTGACCCTTCACGGCCAGCTCGACATCTTTGCCGCAGCGCTTCCCGACGTCGCGCACCATTCGCGGGAAACGGCGAAATAATTGCTCAACCGGAACCATCCGCACTTTCATCACCGAGCGCTGTAAGTCTCCCAAAACTCTGCTCTGAAATGCCATGGCATCTGCAAACTTGCCCCGAATGGCTTCCCTGGGGTGGAGTTTGGCGAGTTCGTTGAGCGCCTGCTGAAGCATGGACTTTCCAATAATCAGTTCTCCCACGAGATTAAGAACGGCATCAATGCGGCCGGAGTCCACTCGTAGGGTGTTCTCTGCGCCTTGAAGCGGGATCTGATTTGCAGGGACTTCCAGTTCGGAGAATGTTCCCGGCGCTGCCTGAGACTCGCTTACAAAAATTTCATCCACCGGCGGACCCAGTTCGGCCGGAACGGGGCTTGCCACGACAGGTTCCGAGACCGTTGTGGGCCGCATCGAGGCAATCTCTGTTTCCAGGGCTTGTACATTAACCTCGGAGATAATTGTCGGAATACGGCATCGGGAAGCGATTTCATCTTTCGATTGATCACTCGCCACGAGAAGAGATAGTTCTTTGCTGCTTCCTTCGGCGCCAGCCTCGGGGCGGGTGCCGAGGACAGTTCCGATTTTGCTCAGTTCCATCATGACAAGTTGCCGCGCGGCCATTGGCATTGCGCATAACGAGTCAATCTGTGCGGTAATTTGGTAAGTGAGCCTGCCGCGTCCGGTCGCCTCCTGAATCCGCAGTTTCTCGTATTCAGTCCATACGACGGCAGGAGCAAGTGACGCCTTCGCGCGTCGCGGCTTTTTGCTGATTTTTGCGCCCGTCAACTCACGAATGAGTTCTCTCACCGCGGTCACCGAAGGCAATTTCTTGCGGTGCTGATAGGCGGCGAGCATCGCATCAAAAGTGTCAGCGGCGCAAAATGCGATCTCGGCCAGGGACACGTTGGCGGGCACCGACTCCGCCGCAAGGGCATCCTCCAGTTCATGCGCCAGGTCGCTGACCTCACGGAAACCACAGGCGGCTGCGTCGCCTTTCAGCGTATGCACCGCGCGACGCATACTCCGCATCGCCTCAATGTCGCCCGGCTGCTTCTCCAGCTTTAACGCCTCGTCATTCAGGGCCTGCAACAATTCTTGCGCGGTCTCAAAAAAGAGTTCGCGCAGCTCATCGCCCGCTCCATCGGAAAATTGCGTCATCGTTGTGCCTCGACACGCCGGTATGCGGTTCCGCTTTCCCGGTAGAGCAATGTGAATTTGTCGGTGAGGTTGCGTAAGCTTTCGGCGTGGCCGACGAATAAATATCCGCCGGGGTTGAGGCATCGCGCGAATTTTTCCACTAGACGCTTCTGCTCGGGTTCGTCGAAATACATCATGACGTTACGGCAGAAAATGAGGTCATTGTGCTGCGGCAAATATTCGGTCTTAAGGTTGTGAAAGTCGAAATGTATCAGCTCTTTTACCGCCTTCTTGATGGCATAGCGTTCGCCTACCTTGTCGAAGTACCGCAGGCGATAGCTATAGTCAACTGACGCCATCTGGCTCTCCGAGTAACTGCCTTCCTGGCCGGCTCGCAAAACCGAATAGTTAAGGTCGCTCGCAAGAATTTCAACTTTCCACGGGGGCGGTATGAGCGGCTTGGGCCAAATCAGCGTCGCGGTAGGCTCAAATCTAAACTGATAATTGTGAAGGGCGTCAGCCACCAGCATCGCAATCGTGTAGGGTTCCTGTCCCGTGGAACAACCCGCGCTCCATATGCGCAGAAGATAGTCTCCACTTTCTTTTTTTTGTCGCAGCAGTTCGGTCAATATATGCAAGTGGAACAGGTCCATTTGGGCTTTATTGCGGAAGAAACTGGTTTCATTAATGGTGAGGTCTTCAAGCAATTTCGACAGTTCCTGGCGGCCTTCGCCGCTGATGAGCAAGCGATAGTAGCTGTAAAAAGAATCGAGACGGCAGTCTTTAAGTCTTCGTTGCAGGCGGTCTTGCAGAAAATGAGCTCGTCTGGCATCGAAGTGCATGCCACATTCCTGATAGACAAGCGCCTGTAGAAGCTTCAATTCGGCGTCGGAGACGTGCATCGCGAGGGCTGGTGTGCTCATTGGCTTTCTTTAAGTAAGGTCTTTTTGTTATCTTGCCGCGACCGCCTTGGATATCTTTGCCGCAGGGGCTGGATCGGAGCCCATCGCTCTGGTGTGTAGTTGCAGCCCCGTGTACTCGAGCAACTTCGACATATCAAGCAGCACGATCAAGCGGCCTTGATATTTTCCCAGGCCAGTGACGCAGTTCAGGCCGCCCTCTTCGAATTGGGTGGGGGATGGTTCTATATCTTCAGCCGGAACTTTAAGCACTTCGGATGCGGAGTCCACGATCAAGCCGGAGAGTCGGCCATTGTGTTCCACAACCAGAATCCGGTTCCGACGGCTGTTGGTGATCTCCCGCTCACCCAGGCGTTTTCTCAGATCAATCACGGAAACAATTTTTCCCCGAAGATTGATCACGCCCTCAACGTAGTCTGGCGCATCGGGCACAGCGGTAATTTCTGGTACGCGCACGATTTCATGCAATGAAACAATCGGGACGCCGTAGGTTTCGCGCCCTACGCGGAAGCCGACAATGTGTAGTTCACGGTTCATTAATGGATCGTCCTAAGCCCGAGAGCCCGCCGCAGCGTGGCGCGCCGCGCCTTTTTTCATGCGGACTTCCTCGCCCATTAGCGCCCTCTCCATTTGCTCAAGCGCAAAGCGTCCCATGGAATCCATAAGCTCGCGCGACATTTTCGACATTTGTTCCGCAGAAGCCGCTAACTCCGTTGAGCCGGAGGTGGTTTGCTGCACCAATTCCCGCATACGTTCCATCGCTTTCACGACGGCATGCGCTCCCGAAGCTTGCTCCTCCACCGCGGAGTTGATCTCGTGAGTGATTTCGTTCAACCGCGTGGTTGCCCGCGCAATTTGTGATGAACCGTGGGACTGTTCATTAGTCGCAGCGCCGATTTCCTGCGCGAACTTATAGACTTCAGTGACGACGTTCGAAATCTTTCGAAGTGCTCCATTCAATTCTTCGCCCAGCCCCAATCCTTCGTTCACGATATCCGTGCTTTGCTCCATGTTCTCGACGGCTTTTCTCGCTTCTTTCTGAATACTTTGAATAAGCTCGGAAATTTCCTTGGTGGATTGCGCCGATTTCTCGGCGAGCTTCCTAACCTCATCGGCGACAACGGCAAAACCCAAACCATGTTCTCCGGCGCGCGCAGCCTCGATGGCCGCATTCAGCGCCAGCAGGTTAGTCTGCTCGGCCAGGTCGTCAATGACTTCAATGATCTTCCCAATGTCATCGGCTCTTTGGCCCAGAACATCAATAATTTCTCCGGACGAGCGAATCGTCGTATTTATTTTGTTCAAGCCGTCAGTGGCTTTTTCCATGGTCGTAATGCCGCTATGCACCTCTTCGCGGGACCGATTGGAGATATCGAGCAATACCTTTGCGGTATCCGCAACTCTTTGGATGGAAGCGACCATTTCGTCAATGGATGCCGAGGTTTCGCTTACGCTTGACGCCTGTACCTGCGTGCTCTTTACCATGTTTTGCACGTTGACGCTCATCTCATGCATGGTGCTTGTAACTTCATCAATAGCGGAGGAGGTTTGCAAGCTGATCTTGGCCGATTCGTCGGAAGCTCCCGCAACCTGGCTCGAGGCGCTGGCCACTTGGGAAGACGCGTCACGTACGCTTCGGACCAGGTTTCTCAGACCATCAATCATTCGGGCGAAGGCGTTCCCCAAAGTATCGTTGGCTGATCTTGGCTGCACTACCACGGCAAGATTGCCCCCGGCAATCGCTTCAGAAACGTCCGCCATTTCTTTCAAGTAGGTGACCATATTGCCGAAGGTCCGCGACAGTTGTCCGATTTCATCATCGCGATCAACATCAATGTGGTGCTCCAAATCGCCGTTATTGGCAATTTGTTGAGCCACACCCATAAGTTTGTTCAATGGATCGGTGATTGACTTGGCCGAGCGGTACGCGATGGCAAGGCCCAGGGCCAGCGCGATCAGGGTGCTCAATAGAGCCGCTCCGATGGTCCATGTGCTCGCGGTTGCATCAGACGCGCGGCTTTCATTCAGGACTTTCTGGTTTTCCAGGTCAGCTGCATCAAGCGGATCGGTCGAATTTTTTACCCACGAAGACGCATCCTTTTGCAGATAGAAAATTTGCAGTTCCGCAACCGTGGAGTTTCCCGAATCTACATCTTTACGCTTTTCGAGGAGCGGGGCCGCAAAATCCGTGGCCCAAGTAGTTTCATTTTTTTGGACTTTCGCGAGTTCATCGCGTTCCTGGTCCGCCGTTAATCTTTGGACGTTCCCAAATTCTTCGTTTAACTGCCGCACCCCCTCGTTCATTCGATCAACTTCGCGGGTATCGCCACTCAGCAGGTAATTGCTCAAAAATAAACGGTTCTGCATCATCTGGAATCTGATGCTGTCGTTTGTCTGCGCTATCTGGAGCGCCTTGGCGGCGGCGGCTTTCGTGCCCCGCTCCCTGTACATCGCCACAATATTTACGAGGAAGAGCACCACAACCATCAGAAGGATGGCTCCGAAATTCCAATAGAGTTTCCTGCCAATCGTCATTGCTGCTCCTCCAACTTTGAAGTCTCTGCTACTGTTGTGATTCAAAT
>JBOGLB010000217.1:0-5759 GCA_050745965.1 Terriglobales bacterium
TGCCTCATTCCAATTTAGGTGAACCGTCGCCGCTTTCGACCGGCTCCGTTCTGATAATTGATGACGAAGCCGCCATTCGGGAGTCGCTGCAAACCCTGCTCGAAATGGAGGGCTACCAGGTAGAAACTGCTGCCAGCGCTCAACAGGGCATGGCCAGTATCGGGGAACGTGCATTCGACCTGGTGCTGTTGGACCTGGCCTTGCCAGATCGCAATGGGCTCGATGTACTGACTGAACTTCGCGGCTACGATCCCCAGATCTCGATCATTATGATCACCGCGTATGGAACGGTAGAGAATGCCGTGCGCGCAATGCAGTCGGGTGCAGTCAACTTCGTCCAAAAACCCTGGGACAATGAAAAGCTGCTGGCCGACGTCAAGGCGGTAGTGGGAAGGCGCCGCGCCGAAGAAGAAAACATTCAGCTCAAGCGCGCGCTGAAGCAGCGTTATAACTTCGAAAACATTGTGGGAAAAAGCGAGCCCATGTTGAGTATTTTCGACTTGGTCGCTCAGGTGGCGCCCAGCCGGTCCACCATCCTGCTACAGGGCGAGAGCGGTACTGGCAAGGAATTAATTGCGAAAGCCATTCACCTGAATTCACCCCGCCGGGACCGGGCGTTCGTTCCGGTTAACACAGGCGCCATGCCTCCGGACCTTCTGGAATCCACACTGTTCGGTCACGTAAAGGGTGCGTTCACCAGCGCCATTGCTTCAAAGAAGGGCCTGTTCGAAATTGCCGACCACGGAACACTTTTTTTGGATGAAATCGGCACTATGGGAATGGATACGCAAAGCAAGATTCTGCGCGTCCTCCAAGACCGGAAGTTCATGCATCTCGGCGGAGTTCACGAGTTACAGGTAGATGTTCGCATCATTGCAGCCACAAATGTGGACCTGAAACAACATGTTCGCGACGGGAAATTCCGAGAGGACCTGTTTTACCGGCTGAACGTTATCACGATTGACCTCCCCCCTCTGCGGCAGCGCAAAGAAGATATTCCTCTTTTGGCTGAATTCTTTCTCCAGCGGTACGCGCAGGAAAATGACCGCCCCGCAAGGCGCATCACCCCGGAGGCTTTGCGAGCTTTGCTGACTTATTCATGGCCCGGAAACGTGCGCGAGGTGGAGAACGTCATCGAACGCGCTGTCGTTCTCTCCTCAGGACCGGAGATTGGTACAGACCTGCTGCCTGACAACATTGCCGGACGGGGCACGGCGTTTCCGCGCCTGGAGCATCGGGGCGACGCTTCCCTCTTCGACATCGTGGAAGATTACGAACGCCATGTCATTTTGGATATGCTCGATAAGTGCAATTGGAACCAGACCGAAGCGGCGGAACGCTTCCGTGTGCCTTTATCCACATTGAATCAAAAAATCAAACGCCTCTCCATCGAAATTAAAAAGAAAACTCGGGACTAGCAGCCGTTGTCAATCCGTGGACTTTAATCTGGCTACTGGTAACTTTCTGATATATTTTCGATCAGGCTACCCTCCTTATGGAACTCAGAACACCCTCCGAATTCGCCAAAGAGCAAGTCACGGCAGTTCAGGATTATTCCAGTCTTGCGGGAAGATCAATTGCAAACCTGTTCAGCCATCCGGTTTATTCGGGTGACATCGTTCAGCAAGCTGATCTGATCGGTGTAGGGTCGCTGCCTATCGTTGCGCTTTCGGGATTGTTTACTGGAGTTGTGCTGGCATTGAACAGCGCCGAGACGCTGCAACGATTCGGCTCGCTTTCCTTGATCGCCCAACTGGTCTCGGTTGGAATGGTTACTGAACTGGGACCGGTCCTCACTGGGCTGATGGTCGCTGGCAGAAATGCGTCCGGGATGGCGAGCGAACTGGGTTCGATGGTCGTAACCGAGCAAATAGACGCGATGCGCGCCTTGGGCACCGATCCTCTGAAGAAGCTGGTCACACCGCGCGTAGTTTCGACGGTCTTCATGCTTTTTTTCCTAACCATTATTTCGGATCTTCTTGGCCTCTTCGGGGGTTCGATCGTTTCCACTCTCATGCTTGGGCTTGATGCGCACCAGTATTGGGCTTCGGCGTGGCAGATCCTCGCTTTCAGGGACGTATTCACGGGACTGATCAAGCCTCTGATCTTCGGGTTCATTATTGCGACTGTGGGCTGCTACTACGGCATGTCGGCGCGGGGAGGCACGCAGGGAGTTGGACGGGCAACCACTCAAGCGGTTGTCGCCGCGTCGGTTTCGATCGTTATGGTGGATGCCTTCGTCACCAAGCTACTCATGGCAGTTTTCGGGAACCGCTGAATGGGCGCACCTCCTGTTGCGGCTACCGAGCCATCCCTCGCGACTCATGATTCCGCGTCGCCAGTCATCGTGTTTGAAAATGTTTCGCTGGCATTCGACCAGAAAATTGTGCTCGATGGAATATCTTTTCAATTGGAGCGCGGTGAAACCAAGGCAATCTTTGGCGTGGCCGGCTCAGGAAAGAGCACCATTCTCAAGCTGGCCATGGGACTAATTAAGCCTGATGCCGGACGTATTCACGTTCTTGGAACCGACATCACGGATATGGGTGAGGAGGACCTGTTTGCTATCCGGCGCAAGATTGGAATCGTATTCCAGGAGAGCGCTCTGTTTGATTCTCTGACCGTCCGCGAGAACGTAGCATTCCGCCTTCTTGAAGAAGGGGATGTTTCCGACGCCGATATCGAGAAACGGGTCCGCGAAGTACTGAGCTTCGTTGAACTCGAGAAAACGATTGATATGTTTCCGTCGGAACTGTCTGGGGGTATGAGGCGGCGCGTAGCAATCGCGCGCGCCATTATCAACGAGCCCGAACTCCTGCTTTACGATTCGCCCACTGGAGGGCTTGACCCAGTCACCTCCACGACAATTATCGAACTGATCGTTAAGCAGCGGGATGTTGCCAAGACGAGTTCGCTTTTCGTGACCCATCGCTTGCAGGATGCCTTCACCATGGCAAGTCACGGCTTCGATCCCAAAACGAATCACATGCAGCCGCTCCCCCCGAGCGCCCGGCAACATATACCGATGTGCTTCCTATTATTGCGTGATGGGAAAATTATCTTCAATGGCGACGTACACGAATTGGCGCAATCAAAGGACGAATACATCCGAGAGTACATCTCTTAGCGCGATTTGGTGATTGGGTAATTTTGTAATTGGGCAATTTGAAAGCTTAATTTGAAGCGCGCCAAAGAATTCTAGATTGCTAATTATAAAATCATCCAATTACCAGATTTTCCGTTAGTGGGCCAATATCCGGTTGCCCCGTTAATGACGAGTCTCATGCCAAGAGCCGGTCAGGATGCAGTAATGCCCCCAACAGGATTTGGCGATTTGCTCAAGAGCCAGCCGGCGATGCCACCGAACACGATGCTGAAGCCCAATGTTTCCCGGAAATGTGCGTAAGCCACGTCGGGAGGCATGAGTGGGTTGGGGAGCAGCAGTATTGTCGTCCAAACTGAGAGGAAAAGCGTCATGGCGACGGCCGTTTCCCATCTAGCCACTCGAAGCATGCGAATGAGCGGATACATACAGACGGCATACAGCAGGGCGCGGAATACTTGAAGCGGGTAGACCCAAGGGTTGTACATCCAGTTGGCCTTCAGAGCGGCGATGAAACTTGGCTGTTCTGGACCTTCGTAATACTGACGAACCGCTGGGCTCTGCCAGGCCACGTAATAGCCAAAGAACATGTAGAGAAACACGAAGGCAACCACGATCACAGCAAGTCTTGTGGCGATGGATGAGGTGTGCAAGCCGTCAGGCGAGGAAGTTGTGAGTGTCGGCGAAGGTGTGCGCCACTTGCCCAGCAGTAAAACTGCCAATGGCGCAAACAAAGCCGCTGTAATTGCTCCCTGCAAAAAGATGGCCCGAATCATTCCATGAGGCAATTTGTTCGACAGAAAAAACAGCGTTTCGACCTGAGTAGCCACGGTTGAGATGCCGTACATGCCGAGAAAGATCGCGCCTACCAGGGGCCAACCATGCCAGCTCGAACGCAAGATGAGATACGCGAGAACGACTCCCACAGAAACAAAGAAAATTAGAAAAGAGTATAGGAGATTATCGGGCCTCTGCGAAAGAGTTTGATTTGCCGGACCTTCAGGCGGAGCGGACCTTACATTTTGTCCCGAAGGAGCCTGCAGACTAGGTGTTGAAGTACTGGCTTGTTGCGAAGCTTTGCCTAGACCTGAAAGCGCTACCCCAGCGGTGAAACACATGGCGAACGTTAGACATACTGCGAGTATCCTAAGAGTGGTCGCTACAACTTTCCCGGCCATCCGGAGCCTCCTTCTCGAGCTTGATCGCGACGGCCCGTTACACAGCATTCCCGCAACTATTTGCTTGCAATACGTACTCTTCGACTGACGTTCTCTCCCTTCTACAAATGTGAATCGGCCATAGAATGCTAAGAACGAGAGTATTGCCTGGAGGCTTATACGGAATTCCCGAGCGAAAAGTTTCACGGAGGCGGGCAGTGTTTCGTTCCTAACCCGGGTTCGTAGTCATCTGTGGCTGGTGAGATCGGACAATTGGAAACTGACCGCTGCTGAAATTCCACCTTCGCATTGCGCACACACAAATTCCCAATTCAAACTGGCCCACTACCGATTCCAATTACTCAATGATCTTCCAAGTAACCAATGATGTTCCTAGCTCGCCTTTGCGGCTTCGGCCATGGCTTTCTTGCGGTTGGCGACATTTGTCTCCATGCGTTGGAGCGTTGCGCGGCTTTTCTCCGTGCTGTTTGCCAATGTTTCAATGGCAAGGAACATTGTGGGGCTTTGCTTCTCGCGCAATTCTTTCAAGAACGGTTTCACCTTGGCAAAGATCAGGAACATCTCGCCCGAGAAGCTGGGTTCGAGGAAAAGGTCCCTATTGAGAGCCCCATGCTCCACCAAAGAAGCCGCCATGCTCCAGTATCCCGAAACCTGGCGAAACCAGTTATTCTCCTGGCTTCCCATGTTGGTTGAGATCTTCAAAACATCATCGGCGGTTTGCGGCAAAAAAGTCGCGGCCCACCAATGGCGCGCTTTTCGCATCTCGGCCTCGCGGCGAAGATCGTAGAGCTTGAGAATCAGTTCAGCATCAGTAGCGGTTGCAGTACCCGGCATTTGAACCTCCGAAGAATTGTGGGAAGTGGGAATCACCTGCTGCGACGAATCCCCAGCCATACGGATTCGAATGTTCACAAACGGTCGCAGTTTATTATTAACAGGGATGGCAACGATCAACGGTGTTGCGTGCCGCTATCTCATGGCGGGCACTGCGCTGGGAAAAGACTGTGGTGCGGGCGGGTGCAAAAACCTTCCTCATACCTTGAACGCGCGCTAACTCTGTGCACTCGCGGCTTCCGGAGCAACTGGCCGTTCGTAGTCGCACTCTTTATTCGGACACGCGATTACCGGTTCTGACTTCACGAACTTCTCCACCAAAAAGTCATGACCGCACGATGGGCATTTCTCCGGCAAGGGTTTATTGGCCGATGTGAATTTGCATTTTGGATAGTTGCTGCAACCATAGAACGTATTTCCCTTGCGCGCCTTCTTCTCGACTAACTCGCCATCGGAGCAGAGCGGGCACTTCACGCCTATGAAAGTCTGTTTCACATACTTGCATTCCGGATACCAGCTGCAAGTGGTAAATTCTCCGAAACGCCCGTGGCGGATCATCATATTGCGCCCACATTTGGGACATAATTCATCCAGCGGAATATCCGGAACTTTCTTCCCTTGGTCAAGACGCCGCGTGGTCTTGC
>JBOGLB010000218.1:0-7437 GCA_050745965.1 Terriglobales bacterium
AAAAAATACCTTGAGAAGTTGTCCGTAAGTGATTTGCGAAGGATCAAAAACGATTTTCATGGATTCAGCGTGCCCGGTTTCGCCTGTGCTGACAGTTTCGTATTGGGCTGTTGACGCGGAACCTCCGGAGTACCCCGAGGTGGCGCTCTTTACCCCTTTGACATGCTGAAAAACTGCCTGAATGCCCCAGAAACATCCGCCTGCGAGGACCGCGGTTTCCTTTCCTTTGCTGGAAGCAAGTTGAGAGTTCACCACGGGATCGGGAAGAGTGGTGGCTGAACCCGCGCGGGCATATTTCAATGCTAGACCACCGGCAAAAACAACAGCTGCAAATACGACAAAAATTCGCTTCGGGTAAGTTTCACGCATCGGAATGCTCCTACCTAGTAGATTCCGCGATCAATCGGAAAGTTGCGGAATCCGTGAGGGGAACACTCGACAACTTTAACGTGCGCTCAAATCCGCATAGTGGCTGAAGTTCGAGAGTGCCACCTGATCGCTGCCGGGAATGTAAAAACCGAATTTGCCGCGGGTCAAATTGTTACCGGGGTCCGCCCACTTATCAAGGGTGACCCAGGCGTCTCCCTGTTTGATTTGGTGAGTGATCTGATTCGGCTCAACGTGGATTTGCAGCGTCCGGTAACTTTTCTTTTCACCCTTGTGGGGAATTTTCATTTCATTCGTCTTCTGGCCATTGCGCATTATGGTGCGGTAAAAATATTTATCGTCAATCTGAAACAAATCGTAGTTCTGAGGATCTGTGTAGTTCAGCGCCCACTGAAGACGGTGTCCTTTAAGCAGCATCGCCGAAAAAACGAATGTTCCGGAGGTGGGAACAACGTTATACATAACAAAATCTCCGCCCTTGTGAACGAACGCGCCATTCTCCTGAACCCAGCTTCCGGGCTGGTCCCATTGCGTCATCCCACTGGGAGCGAGAGCAAGATTGACATTTTTCGATTGGCCGGCGGCAACCTCAACAATCGTGGTGCGAAAAAGTCCATCCGAAGTTCGGGCCGTGATGGTGTAGGAACCGGGAAGCAGGCTCAATGCGTTGCCACTGGTTACTCTCGTAGGAGCTTCACCGGGTTTCAATAGGGTCACAACCGCATCGGCGGGCGTGTAAGTGATTTTCAGTTGTGCGGGTGCGCTCTCCAACGCTACATCGGCGGCTGCGAGCGAGACAGTTGACCCGGCAACGAAGTGCCTTTTAATCTGCCTCGGCTTGAAACGGTCTTTTCGCAGCTCGATGATGTGGTCCCCGGGATTGATCGTCGAACTATTGAGTGTTCCGTCAGGTTGAACCGTACCAATCTGAGTTTGATCAATCAAAACTGCGGCTCCCGGAGGCGCGCCCTGAATCGAAAGGGTAGCGAGATGGGGAAGCGGCTGAAGATTGAAGATCAGTTTGCCTTGCTCGCCTTTGCGAATTCGTATTTTCTGCTCAGGAAGTTCGTTGAATCCATTTTTGGAGACGCGAACCGCATATTCTTTCGGATCAAGATTCGGAATTGTCAGCTGGCCGCCATGTGTCATTTGCGATTGCGGCTTTCCGTTCAGGAAAACTTTGACTTTGTCCTGCCCAGTCACAACAGTCAAGGTGCCGACGTTCTGTCCAGATTCAAGAAATGCTACCAGCGACGGTTGAGGTGTAACGTCAATATTCACTTTGTACTGCTCGTTACCGCGAGTCAGCGCCAACTCGTGCGTACCAGCTTGAACCGAAGGAATGTTGAGGCCATCGTCAGGAACGTTTACCGGCCGCTGCCCATCGAGACTAAGCTTCGTGTCGCGGTCGCTGGACCGAACTTGCAGTTGGTCTCCAAGGCTGGTGATGACCACCGCAAGAATATCTTTGGCGACGATCGGTCCCTTCACAGTGGGCAATGCTCTAGTGCCGGCAGAGAAAGTGAACGAAGCCTTTTCCTTATGAGGTCCCTCGAACTTGATTGTGTGATCGCCCGGAGAAATTTTGTCGGCGGTCCATTGCGCGTCAGCAAGTTCCGCTCCTGGTTGGTCGTCAAACAATATAGTGCCGCTGGCGGTATCGGAGAATAACTTTACGGCCGATGAACTGGGTGGCGGCATTGGGGCCGGTTGCGCCTGCTCAGGTGCAGGAGCAGCAGCAACGGGATTCGCTGGCGCCTGCGTCGCTTCGACAGGGGGCGTACTCGCCGGATGGCGGCCTCGCGCGAAAAGAACGATCAATAGCAGCACAACGAAGGCGGCCGCCGCGCCGCCCCATATTTGTATTTTTTTGTCATTTAACTTTGGCGGAAGTTTGAACGTCTTTAATTTATCCAGCCAAAGGGACGCGGCCATCGCGAATGCCGCGGCTTTTTGTTCGAGCTTGGCCGAAGGTTTTTGTGAAGGTAGGGGCGCGGCGGTACCTGGCGTCACAACAGCAGGCTGCGGAGCGACCGGTTTCGGAGGGGCCGGCTCGGGAACATCCATGGTCGCTGTGCCGTCAAACGTCAACGTCGCGCTCTCGGCGGACGAAATACGGCCCGGAGTTTTTAAACTGACGCCCGGCAACTCCATGCGCTCGAGCAAAGTGCTCGCTGAGGATAAGACTTCATCGTCCCCAGGATACTTTTTTGCCAGAGCCTGCGCCCGTTCCGCAATTGCATGCTTGGTTGGAACGTCGGGCGCGGTCTCTGCCTCACCTTCCATGCGCCGCAATTCCTCCAAGTCCCGGCGCCGCGTCTGCCGTCTTTGGGTATCAAGCTCTCTTTGCAGCGTTTCCTGTATCTGAATTAATCTCGGCTCGCGCGGATAAATTACCAATCCCTCTTCAATCCGGTAAGCGGCCGCAGCGAGATCGCCCGAGGCCTGCAACTTGCGCGCCAGCGAAACTGATTCGTCTATGAACGCTTCCCGCTTCTGGTCAAGAATCAAAGTTCGAATTGTCTTAGCCATCGGATGGCCGGGGTTAAGATCCAAAGCCTCTTTGGAAAGCTTCTCGGCTTCTTTCCAATCGGTTTCGACGAGCGCGTGAGCCTGTTCCACGAGGGCATTTGCCAAAACCGCGCGGGCTATGGAATCGTTCTCATCCAGCTGATAAGCCTCCCGCAACAGGTTGATTCCATCGGCGGCATTGCCTTGGCCGCAAAGGTTCTGTCCTTCGGACATTAAGCGATGCGCTTCAGCCTTGCGCTGCACGCCATCCTGTGCGAGCTTTCCGAGTTGCTCTAACTCCGTATCGTTGGGAAACTGCTCTGCAGCGCCCTGCAAAAGATCCGCGGCGCGGCCGTAATCGCTGGAATGTAAACATGCGTCCACTTGTTCGATCAGGCGGGTCTTGGATTCAACGCGGACCTGCTGTTCACGCCTCTTCTGCAAGCGCTCGACTTCAAACTTCAATCCCGGATACTGGCTGTAGATCGTCCGCAGAATTTCCCAATCATTCAGCGCATCACCAAAGGCTCCCTGACTTTCATGAAGATGCGCGCGGGCCACGATCGAATTCATCAGATCGCGCTTATCCTGCACCAACCGGAGCGCGCCCTCGAAATGCGCTTCGCCGGGATATTGATCGAGCGCCTCGCGCAGAATATTTACCCGCTTCTCCAAGTCGGGCTCCGCTTCCACCTGGTGGTCCACGGTGGCGATGAAAGCCGACAACTCCTGACGCTGTTGCTCCTCAATGTCATATTTCAGAGCCTGGAAAATCGCGTTGTTGGAATATTTGGAAAGATATTCCTGGCATACGGCCATGGCCTTCTTAAAATTGTGCTCCGTCAGTTGTTGTCGCACCTCGGCGTATGCAGTGTTCATGGCGTCGTGTTCGGAACGCACTTCGTTATAGAAGCTCTGGTAACTGGCTCCGCTCTCGCGGCTCATTGAATCGGGGGCGCGCCGGTCGAGCTCCAGCACAACCGCCATCTTGGTCAGGGCGCTGCTGACGTCGCCCTTCTGCCACGCGTCCATGGCGGAGCGGTGGATTTGTTCTTTTTCCTGCCGAAGTTTGTTGTATTCCTGCTCCTGGCGATCAACTTCTCCGAGGAGTTGCAAGGCGCGGGATTCCTTGGGAAGCAGTTGCAAAACATTCTGCAATGCTTCGCGAGCATGGGCGTAGGCATGATTGTCAATGTGCTGGCGGGCTAACCGGTACCAGTTGTCCACCTGACGTTCGCTGCGGCGGTTTTCAATTTTGCTCTTCAGCGCCAGAGCGGTGGAGTTGTCGGGCTCCATCTGAAGAACTTCCTGCAACTTTTGCAGGGCCAGCGGATCCTCATCGTCTTCGAATCTCGCGCGGGCTGCGTCCAGTAATTGCGCGATTGTCTTGCGACGGACGGCTCCATCCAACTGGCGACGCAGTGAGCCGATGGAAGTATCCATGTGGCCTTCCGCTTCCAGTTCACCAAGAATCTCGCCCGCAAACTGGAAGTCGCCGTCCTCGAGAGCCTTCGTTGCCCGCTTCAATCGCGGACGAGTGCGTTCGGGATCGAAAAACTCGATCGGCTCGTTCCGCATCGCCTTGTTGAGGGTTTCGCCAAAATCTTTGGCCGTGGCGAAGCGGTGCCACGATTGCTTGGCCATCCCTTTATGCAGCACGCGGCTGACCGGCTGGCTGACGACGGAATTCAGTTCAGAGGCAGGTGGCGGGATCTCGTGCAGGATCGAATCCACAACTTCGTCGGCGCGCGCCCGCTGGAAAGGATGCCGTCCAGCAAGCGCTTCGTAGCAGACCACGCTGAGCGAAAAGATATCGGAGGCCGAGGTCAAAGGCTTGAGCTGAATCTGCTCGGGAGACATGTACAGCAGCGTCCCCTTTTGCGCGCGAGTGGTGTGGGTATCTGCGAGGTGAGCGACTCCGAAATCAATAATTTTTACCGAGTCGTCTTCCATCACGAAAATATTGCTCGGCTTCAAGTCCCGATGTACCAGGCCGCGCTCATGAGCCGCTTGAAGTCCTCGGCAACTCTGCGAAATAATTTCGATGGTGCGCTCGACGGTCAGCCGGTGGCTCGACTTGCGCATGAGCGCGTCGAGCGTCGTTCCGGGAAGCAGTGGCATGACAAAGTAAGGCTTTTTCTTGCCTTCGTCTTCGAATTCTCCAATGTCGAATATTTCGACAATATTCGGATGACTCATCGAAGCCAGTACATCGCACTCTTTATAGAACAGTTGGACCGACGCAGGATCGGGGATGTCGAGAATCGTCTTTACCGCAACTTCGCGGCGCACCACGGGATCATAGGCACGGTAAACCAGCCCCATGCCTCCCTGGCCGAGGATTTGCCGAATCTCGTAACGGCCCACGAATTTCTTGGGTGACGATGGATTTTCCATGGCGCGTCTCACCCCGGTCGGGGGAGCCATAGCATCTTAATGGTTTTTACGGAAAAGTGAAGTCCCCAAGGGAATTAGGCGAAGCGGGACTAGGTTTGGTAGCGCTAACGGGAATCGAACCCGTGTTTGAAGATTGAGAATCTTCCGTCCTAACCCCTAGACGATAGCGCCATCGGTAGAAAGGAAATTATAACAAAGGGTTGAAATTACCCCTCATCCGGCGGGTGGCCCAGCCTTTCGCGTTTTTTGCGAAGGCTGGGATGTTCATTCGTCACTGAAAGTCCCCGGAATTAGTCATAGTCTCGTTTCATGCCGTGGGGATTGAAGCGCTATCAGCAAACCCGAGAGTTACATTTCATAACATTGGAAAAAGTATGGAGCGCAATAGATCCCCATCCGGAATGGTCAGATGAGGAGGAACTAAAGGTTGCCCGGAAACTCGGGCTGCGGTACGGACCGCAGGATAAAGCCGCGATCCTGCGGAAGCTTCCCTTAAAGGAGCTCGCCCGGTTCTATGGCCCCTTGCTCTAACAAGATTGCAACACTGGTGGATTAGGCTTTGTGATTCCCACCGTGCCCGAGTATTAATTGCAGAAGCCGGGGTAGAATATTTTTTCCCTTCAGGACGAACTTCGCGCAGTTTTTTTGCGTTCCGGGTGACTCATTGCACCCCAGGTCCTTCCGCAGCCTTGTAATGCGCTGAAATCAAAGGTCCGGCTGGGGCGGGATGGCCATATACTTGCATCTTGTTGGCTGCCCCCGCTTGCGTATGGCGCCTGTCAAATTCAGATCTAGTGAGCATCGCCACCGGATTCAAATGCCGACGCCGGTCATGCATGCTGCGGCGGATCCGAATCCCGCGGAATCGGTTCGTCCCGACGACGAATTACCTCCGATCCTGGCGGTGTTGCCACAAATTCCGGGCGTAGAAGCCATTGAACCGGGCCTCGTCGAAACGACTGACTTAACGTCCGGCGAAGCCATTGACTCAGTGCCAGCCGAAGTTATCGAGCGGAAGGCAGCCGAAATCATTGATCCAAAGCCATCCGAACTCCATGACTCAAGGCCTACCGAAACCATTGAGGCTCGTCCCGCTGCCGACCTTGCGCTCGACCTGGTATTGAATGAGATCGTACTGCAAGCCCGGCTCACCACCAACGCCACCGGGGCGGTGTTTGGCCTGGCGCGATCCGGAGAGCTGATCTGCCGGGCTACCACAGGCGCAACGGCTTCTGACGTGGCCATCTGCCTGAACGCAAAATCTGGAATTGCCGCAACCTGCTTCGCAACCGGCGCAGTGCGGCGTGTGGATGATCTTGGGCCAGATCCGAATGCCGACGCCGTTGCTTACCGCCGCAGCGGAGTGCGGTCCATTCTGGTGGTTCCGGTACAAGGCGAAAAAGGCCCGCTGCTGGGTATCCTCGAGATTTTTTCTCCGCGGCCAAACGCCTTCTGTGATCGCGATGTCCTTACCCTCCAGGCGTTGGCGCGGCGAATCGCAGCCAATATTGAGTTAATCCAAGAAAGTTTCAATCAGCAGGGTTACAGCGTCGCAACAAGCGAACCGCGAGCCTTCGCAGCTTCAGACCGCACATCTTTGAATACCGCCAAGGCGAAACGGACGCCCCGTGAACTTCACATTCCACCGTTCCTACGTCGCATGGTCGCGCAACGTGCCAGATTGGCGTCTGTTGATTGGATTTCAACCCTTGCGAAAACCGCGATTGCGTTGGTCTTGATTGCAGGCAGCATGTCGGCGCGCAGCTGTTGGCAGCGTGGCGGGGATGCGAAATTCATACAGCTCATTGCCGAACCGCTCTCGCATACACTGAGGTCAGCACCCGCGACGACTGCCGTGAAGCAGCAGGAAAATACAGTCTCGACCCCTGAGCCAGCAGCCCCGCAGCATTTGGGTCTAGACCCCGCGGCGTGGCCTTCGATACGTTCCGCACATTCAGAGATTAGTCCTTCGATCACGATTCAGCGCGTGCCAGTCCATACTTCGAAGACTGAACAAGCCGCCGCGGAAAGGCGCGCAACGCAACCCCGTACTTCCCCGGATGTTGTTTTATTCGACAATCACCAAACCGTTTCCAAGCGTTCCATCGCAGAGCAATCGAAATTGTCGTCGAAAGATCCAGC
>JBOGLB010000219.1:0-3789 GCA_050745965.1 Terriglobales bacterium
TCAAAATCAACCGTGCAAATTAGATTCCGCGCGCTAACGCCATGTACAACTCGTACGTTGCTTCGCACAAAATTGCCGCTACTGGAAGGAACAACCCCACAAGAAAGCCATGAAGACTCGCGGGATAACTGGTTAATATAACATAGGCCGCACAAGCCACCGCGAGATAGCGGAGCACGAATCGCACGATAATTCCCTTCCCCGATTGCGGATTGCCCGAAGCTACCGTCCTTTCCACAAGTCCGCCAACCACTCGCTTCAGCAAATGAAAATTCACGTAGGCGATGGCGCTTCCGCAAGCGAAACCCGCTGCAATGCGCCACCCCAAAACCATCCAGGCTGCCGCCGTAAATCCAATCCCCAGAATAATCATTCCGATTTGAATGCGCCCAAGCGCGCCAGAATGGAAAGATTCGTCGGTAAGATCCATGATTGTGTGGAGCGTATTGTGTGGAGCGGACACTCCTGTCCGCAGCCGTTGACTTAGTTTTTGGACTTGCGTTTGGTCAGTCCTTACCTTTGCCGGGCAGGCCCGCGGGATTCTCATGAGTCCGCTCTCTGAAGCCGCCTTTCATGCCGCCTGCTAACGACACGCTGGACTCTCCAAACTTATCCCGTAGCCTGTCCGCGGCAGATAATGCCTGTTGCCATCGCTGGCGCCGGCCATCTTCCAGAAGATCACCCTGGCCAGCACCACCTTCAAACGACGACGCGTGCACGCCCAACAAACGTATCTCGGCATTCTTCTTCCAGTTGCTGCGGAAGAGCATTCGCACTTGCTCGAAAATTTCCGTGTCCAGTTGTGTTGGAGACGCCAGCGTATGCGCCCGCGTAATGGTGGAAAAATCCTTGTGTCGCAATTTAAGTTGGATCGTCCGCGCATACAGCCCGTGCTCACGCAGTCGCCTGCCCACCATTTCCGAGAGCCGCATTAGAGTAGATTCAAGCTGCGCGGGGTCGCTGGTGTCTTCGTTATAGGTATGTTCATGGCTGATGGATTTGGGATCAACATCGGCGCCGACTTCGCTGTCAAACCATCCTCCAGCATCCTCGCCGCGCGCCTTTCCAGCCAGAGCCAGTCCCCATTTTCCGAACCGTTCTTGTAGGAACGAAGTCTCAAAGCGCGCGAAATCGCCGACCTTTCGAATACCCAGGTCATTCAAATTCTTCTCCGTAACCTTTCCGACACCCGGAATGTCGCGCACATCCAGCGGCGCCAGAAAATTTGCTTCGTATCCGGGAATCGCCCAAAGCACGCCGTGAGGTTTTGCCTTAGCGGACGAAACCTTGGCCACAAGCCGCGAACTCCCAATTCCAATGGAGCAATTCAGCCGCGTCTCGGCCTTCATCTTCCGATGCAAACTGTGAGCCGCGGCCAGCACCGGTCCATGCAACCGCTCCGTTCCCGTCATATCCAAATACGCTTCATCAATTGATGCCATCTCAACCAGCGGCGTAAATGAACCCAGCACACTATATACTCGCTCTGAATATTGCCGATAGCGGTCAGGGTGGCCGTCCACAAAAATCGCCTGCGGGCACATTTTCGCCGCAGTTCGAAGCGGCATCGCTGAATGAACTCCAAATTTCCGAGCTTCATAAGACGCCGCAGAAACCACTCCGCGCTCGTGTCGCTGCCCACCAACTACGACAGCCTTCCCCTTTAGCTCTGGGTTAAACAATTCCTCCACTGAGACGAAAAAGGCGTCCATATCAACGTGAAAGATGGTTTTGGGAAAGACAGTCATGCGGGTTAAGTCTAAACCTTAGCTCTGGATGTAACCATGTGGTGAGGCAATTGGGTGCCCCGGTCTCGCCGTTTTTGCGAGACGCTGGACTCTGCCCAGTTCCACCCGGCGAGCATGCGACTCTACGCGGTATTGAGTTCGGCCCACTGCACACATCCCAGGTCTCACAAAAACGGCGAGACCTGGGACACCCGCGACCGCGCAAAAAAAAAGAACGTCAGTGAATTCCAACGGCGGAGGCGATGACCCTTTACTATGGGGATGGTCATGCACGATCCAGCGAAACATTGGGATCATCTTCATCAGAATCCGCGATTCCGCCCGTCTTACCCGTCGGATCACGTGGTGCGCTTCATGGTGGGAAGCCGCGCCCGCATGGAAAATAACGATCATGCCCGATTTCTTGATATTGGTGTCGGAGCAGGCCGGCACACTAAACTCGCTGCAGATCTGGCTTTCATTCCTTTTGGTATTGATATCTCTTTAGTGGGTCTTCAACATGCGCAAGAGCGACTTCGGCAGGGGAATGTGCGGCCTCATTTGGCGGAGGCCTCGATGCTTGCTCTGCCCTTCAAGGACGCCAGCTTCGAGGTGGTACTGAGCTATGGGGTCTTTTACTATGGGACGGCTGCGGAGATGAAGCGGGGGATACAAGAAGCTCATCGCGTGCTAAGGCCGGGAGGGCGAGCGTTCGTCGTGCTTCGGACGGCCGACGACTGCCGTTTCGCCAAGGGCGATCAGATTGAAGCGAACACGTACCGCCTGACCATTACCCACACGAACGAGCTTGGGACCGTCCAGCACTTTCTCACGGCCGGCGACATACCATCCTATTTTTCAGAATTTTCGAGATTGAATTTCGAGAAAAGCGAAACGACGTTCGCCAATCAACAATTCCTTAACTCAGACTGGCTGATCACGGCTGAGAAATAGTTGCAACGCAATCATAACGGGCAAGCCACGACGGCACCGAGTGAATGTAGAGGCTTGTCAGCCTACCGATTCGCAAACGTCAACGTGTCTGCGATCGTGACCGGCGGCACCGCTCTCACTTGACGCGCCCGCTCGTAAACCCGCACATATTCTTTCGCGGATAGGTCCCAGGAAAAATCTTTGCTCATGCCGTTGCGCATTAAGACTTGCCACAAACTCTGATCCCGAAAGGCATGCAACGCTTGTTTAATCGTCAAGAGAAGTTCCTCGCCGCTATATTCCAGGAATTTGAATCCCGTTCCCTTGCGCGTGCGCGAGTCCCATTGTTCAATAGTGTCGTCAAGTCCTCCAGTTGCGCGCACGATTGGTACGGTGCCGTACTTCAGGCTGTACATCTGGTTCAGGCCCGATGGCTCATACCTTGATGGCATGAGAAACATATCGCTGCCCGCTTCGATCTTGTGCGCGAGGACGTTGTCATATGCGATCTTCACGGCGATCTTCTGCGGGAACTGTTTGGTGATGCGCGTGAACATGGCTTCATATAGCTTATCGCCGGTACCGAGAACTACTACAATCATTTCCTCCCTCACCAGCCGGTCCACAATCTGCGCGATGAGGTCGAAGCCCTTTTGCGCCGCAAACCGCGACACAATCCCAACTAGAGGAAGATGAAGGTCTGGATCAGTGAGGCCGAATGCAGTCAGCAAATCCTGTTTGCATTTGAGCTTGCCGCTCAGGTCTTCGGACGAATAATTGGCCGCGATGAATTTATCCGTTTGGGGACTCCATTCTCCATAGTCCACTCCGTTCAGGATTCCGGTCACTGTAGAAGAACGATCCCGCAAAACGCCGTCCAGTCCAAAGCCAAACTCGCTGGTCTGAATTTCCTGCGCGTATTTGCGGCTCACCGTGGTGACAAAATCGGCATACACCAGGGCGCCCTTCAGAAAATTTACGTTGCCAAAAAATTCCAGCTTCAAAATCGTGAACAGGTCCCACGGCAAAGTGAGTAGCGGCAGAGTGTCGGGAGGAAACAGCCCTTGATACCCCATGTTATGAATTGTGAAAACTGTCGCCGTCTGGCGAAATGCATGATCTTCTGAGT
>JBOGLB010000220.1:0-3469 GCA_050745965.1 Terriglobales bacterium
GTTAGATTTGACGGCTGACTACTCTCTCGATAGTCTTGGATACGAGCTTCTATACTTTTCGAGGAAAACACTTGGCAGTCAAATCCATTCAACTCGGGCAGGTCTGGCGTAAAGATGACGGTGGACAGGATTACCTGGTCACCAAGGTTTATAGCGAAGTGTTCTCGCACTACGCAGTGCTGCGGCCCGCGGAGGTGACTGCGCCCAACGCTCCCACGGTTCGCGTCAAGGTGGTCAAGACCGCAGAAGGCGCAGCACTGCCCGGCTTCACGTTTACCCAGGAAGGGTCCTTTTAGAGATCCCGAGCGGATACTCCATTCTCTCCGGCAGTAAGGCCATCATTCGCCCCGATTGATCTAAACTTCACGATTAATGACCGAAAAGATATTAGGCGCACTTTTTGCTTTTATCAGTTCCGTGATTGCGGCTATGGGTTACGGCGGCATCGTCGTTCTCATGGCGATTGAGTCGGCGTGCATACCATTGCCGTCGGAACTCATTATGCCTTTTGCCGGATACCTTGTATCCACCAGCACCATGAAGTTGCTCTGGGTCGCGACCGCCGGGGCAATCGGTTCTAACCTGGGATCGTTGATTGCATATGAAATTGGCAGCTATGGCGGCCGTCCGCTGGTCGAAAAATATGGGCGATGGATACTCTTGAGCAGTCACGAGCTTGAGTGGGCCGACCGTTTCTTCCATCGCTGGGGATATCTAGCCGTCTTCTTTGGGCGCGTGTTACCGGTGGTCCGCACGTTTATTGCGCTTCCAGCCGGCGTAGCGCGAATGCCGCGAGGGCGCTTCCATATTTACACTTTTCTCGGTTCCTGGCCGTGGTGCTTTGCGTTGGCGTGGTTTGGAATGAAGTTAGGGCAGAATTGGCGAAGCATCGGAAAATATCTTCACCAGGGTGACGCGGTGATCGGTGCGCTTCTGCTGGCGGGAATCATCTGGTTTGTGTGGTCGCGCTGGAAGAACCGAGTGAAGGCGAACGCGTAACGTTTTATTTCAATGGAGCGAGCGTCCTCGCTCGTCTCACGGAGCATCTTAGGACGGGCGAGGGCGTCCGTCGCTCCATCGAGCACTAGTTATTCTTTGAATCATCAGGCTCGCGCCGTATCCAATCGCAAACGTCACCACCGTCCCGATCGCGACGTACCACGTCCACGGCACTCGCGTCCCGAGCCATAAATAAACTTCGGCGGCAAATCCGAACAACATTCCTATCATTGCGCCTATCTGGTTCGCGCGCCGGGTGAGCACGCCCAGGAGAAATACTCCAAGCAAAGCTCCATAAGCGACGGACGCTATCTGCAATCCGACTTCTACTACGCGCCCTACTTTGTGCAGCGATAACACGGCGAGCCCAAACAGAATCAACGCCCAGCACAAAGTCGAAGCGCGGGAGATCCTCATTTTCCTTTTTTCTGATATTTCGCGATTGTCGCGCAAATAAAAATCCATCATCGAGCTGGATGAAAGTGAATTTAACGCCGCGCTCAAGTTCGACATCGCCGCCGCGAGAATGGCAGCGATCAATAACCCGGAAATTCCGTGGGGCATGTGAGCGACGATGAACGTGGGATAAATTCTGTCGGCTGTGCCAAAACTTGCGGAAGGGACGTGGTAGTACGCGAATAACATCACGCCCACGAGCAGAAACAACGCAAATTGGAACAGCACGGCGACGCCGCTGGAAAGCAGTGCAGTCACGGATTGCCGCTGGTTGCGCGCCGCCAGCAACCGCTGCACAATCAATTGATCGGTGCCGTGACTGGCAGTAGTCAGAAATGCTCCTCCAATCAATCCGGCCCAAAAAGTGTATGGCTTCCAGAAATTGGGACTGAAGTCGAAAACTTGCAGCTTGCCCGCATTCGCCGCAACGGCGTGAATCGCAGGCCAACCCCCCGGTACGAGATGAAGGATGGTAAAAACGCCGACCAGAGTTCCGGCAACGTAAATGACGGTCTGGACCACATCCGTCCAGATAACCGCCGCCAAACCCCCTTCGAATGTGTAAATGAGAGTCAGCACGGTGATGATGGCGATAGACGCGATCTCGCCTGTACCGAGCGCGATCGTCACCACGATAGATACGGCATAAACTCGAACGCCCTCCGCCGCAGCCCTGGTCAGCAGAAAAAGGCCGGCGGTCACCGTCCGCAAGCCGCCACCAAAGCGGCGTTCGATCAGTTGGTATGCGGTATAAAGTTCGCCGCGAAAGTAGTGCGGCAGCAAAACAAAACTGATTATGACGCGCCCCACCAGATAACCCAGAACCACCTGCAAGAAGGTGAAATTCGTGTCATAAGCAAGCCCTGGAATGCTGATGATGGTTAGAGTGCTGGTTTCCGCAGCGACTATTGAAAGAGCGATTGCCCACCACGGAATGTCGCGGTCGGCGAGAAAGTAATCGCGCATCGTCCGCTGGCGTTTGCGGAACCGCAGGCCGAATAAGGTAATGCCCGCGAGGTAGATGGCAATGATCGCAAGATCAAGATGATTCAATCCCATGGCGCCGGGCTTGGTTCGGTGGACAAGACTCTCCAAAGACTATCCGGGTTCGAGTGGCGTCGCGGACTTTTTAAGCGCGACGTATCTACGTCGTAAGGGGTTGATAAGTGATGGCGGAAAAAGCTGGCTATGTCGTCTTGCCTATCTTGATTGGCGAAGCTAGCGTTTCGCGATGGTCGGTTCGCAAAACTTCGCCAATGTCGGTTTTGAGCCATCGTGTTCCAAAATATTCATGGTATTCAGGATGGTCGAAATAACGTTTTCATTTCCAATCGCAGTGTTGATCATTACGTGATAGAGCCACCGGCTGGGCCAATCCGCGTCGAAATAATGCTTTATAAAATCAATCCGGTCCGAATCCACGGTGTCGAGAAGTTCGTTTGCTTCGCCTTCAGATTTACCCAGCGCGAGGATTCTGCGAAGTTTTTCAGACCGGCATGCGTAAAGAAAGACGTGAAATGCATTAGGCTGCTGGCGTAAAAAATATGGCGCTCCGCGTCCTACGATTACACATTTGCCCGCTTTCGCCGCATCTTCCATCACACGCTGTCCAATTTCGACCATTTGATCGGCATCGAAATTACGCGAGCCGGGGAGGGCCATGCTTCTCTCGTTGCTGCCGCGCCAGAACACTTTGGCCATCCGGTAAAACGTGCTGTCCACGCGCTCTTCGCAGCGTTCCACCTCGGAACACTGCACATTGGCAAGCTTGGCGATCTCTTCGGTCAGGGTGTGATCCCACAGCTTCCAGCCGAGCCGCTGCGATAGTTCGCGGGCGATCTCGCCGCCGCCACATCCGTACTCGCGTTCTACTGTAATGATTCGATACAAAGGACCCTCCCGTCTCGCGGGTTATTCAGCGCCCCGGGTTAAACCCAGGAACATCCCTCGATACTTCATCTGATCCATACTTTCGGCTCGACCGACATTCCCGGGCGCAAGACGTGATCTTTCG
>JBOGLB010000221.1:0-4075 GCA_050745965.1 Terriglobales bacterium
GAACCGACTACACCACGTTTATCGATCATCTGGGCATTGCCACACTGGATCTGGGATACGGCGGCGAAGACGAACAAGGAATCTATCATTCCATTTACGACGACTTTTACTGGTATACCCATTTCTCGGATACAAATTTCGTATATGGCCAGGCTATGGCGCAGACGGTCGGCACTTCGGTGATGAGACTGGCAGACGCAGAGGTGCTGCCTTTCGACTTCGTGGATCTCGCCGACACCGTTGAAATGTACCGCAAGGATTTGGAGAAACTGCTCGCCGACAAGCAGAATGAGGCTAGGGAGCGAAACCAGGAACTGGAAGAGGGAGTTTTCAAGGCGACATTCGATCCGAGACGGCCTACAGTGGCTCCAGCCAGGGAGGATATCCCTCCATACTTGAATTTTGCGCCTTTGGAAAATGCGGTGGAATCTTTGACGCGTAGCGCCAAGCGCTATCAGGAAGAGATGAAGAAGATACAGCCGAATCTGGGGGATGAAGAATTTGCGAGAGAACTCGGGTCGCTGAATCAGAAACTGATAATGAGCGAGCGGCGGCTGACGAATGCTGACGGACTACCCCGACGTTCTTGGTATACGCACTTGCTGTACGCTCCGGGAGTGTACACCGGGTATCAGCCGAAGACGGTTCCCGGCGTGCGCGAGGGCATTGAGCAGAAACGATATTCCGAGGCGGAACAAGAGATTGTGCGAGTGGCCAAAGCACTCGAAGGCGAGGCCGCGCTTATTGACTCAGCCACGCAGGAATTGCGGCAGACAGGACAATAGCGCACAAAGGGAAACGGGGGCGGCGCGATTCGGACTTGAGAGCAACGATCGGAATAGGCCATTGTGTTTCGTAGGTTAGGTACGTGGCCGGGAGTCACCGGGATTCGCCTGGCGTTGCAACTTTCTCTTAATGGTCGGGGACGAGCCTCTGCACGGGAGCGCATTCGGCGGGATGAGGTGCGTATCTTCGATTGGGGACGTGCTACAATGAGCCGCGCTCAAACGTTCTGCGAGCAGCGAAATCCAGCAGCCTCCCACATCTCAGAAGACGGAATCAGCACCGGTGCCCGACAATTCTCCGAATACCGCAACCGTCACCTACGCTGACGCGGGTGTGGATATTGACCGCGCCAACCGCACCAAAAAGCGAATTAAGTATCTTGCGCACAAGACCTTCAACCGGGGTGTGCTCGGCGAGATTGGGGGCTTTGGCGCGTTATTCGCGATTGACAAGAAATATGTCAATCCTGTGCTGGTTTCGAGCGTGGATGGGGTCGGCACCAAACTGAAGGTCGCATTCGAGATGAAGGTGCATCACACCATCGGCGCCGATCTCGTAAACCATTGCGTAAACGATATCGCGGTGCAGGGAGCGACCCCGCTTTTCTTCATTGACTACCTCGCCACCGGAACGCTAGAGCCTGAGGTGGCCGAAAAGGTCGTCGAAGGACTGGCGGAAGCCTGCAAGCACAATGGCTGCGCACTCATTGGCGGGGAGACTGCCGAGATGCCGGGCTTCTATCCCGAAGGGGAGTATGATCTCGCCGGCTTTATCGTCGGAGTGGTTGAGCGCGAGAAAATTATTACCGGCAAGACTGTTGAAGTTGGCGACGTAATCCTGGGATTAGCTTCGAATGGCCTTCACACCAACGGATATTCATTAGCCCGGAAACTTCTGTTCGAAGTTGGCGGCTATACCCCTGAGTCATACGTTAACGAGTTGAAGGGCAAAGTGGGAAATGAACTGATGCGCACCCACAAGAGTTATTGGCCGGCGATTAAGAGGCTGGTGGAGGGTGACTGCGTGACCGCGATGGCTCATATAACTGGCGGCGGCATTACCGACAACCTTCCGCGAATGTTGCCCCGAGGCATGGCCGCCATTATCGAAATGGGGTCGTGGCCTGTACTGCCGATCTTTGAACACCTGCAAAAACTTGGAAATGTGCCTCAAGAGGAAATGCTGCGCACCTTCAACATGGGCCTGGGAATGCTGCTGGTCATCCCATCGGCTAAATTCAAAAAGGCTCAAACTGTGATCGAGCGTGCAGGAGAGAAAGCTTTTACGGTGGGCAGGATTGTGAAGGGCGAGCGCAAAGTCATCTACACGTGATGTCTAGGTAGTTGCGGACAGTCGTCCGGTTCGAAGGACCAATCCAGAACTACAGTGGATGAGGGCGACCTGAGTCGCATAGCCGGAAAGAGAGTAGCGGAAGCTGTCTGACCATTCGCCGGCGATCATCTTCGGAGCCGCTATACCGCCAGCCTAGCAACCGACTGAGCACCCTGCGCATGATCGGGGCTACAACCCAGTTGCGGCGTTCATAGTTTCTAACCACAGTCACCGCTTCCTCCTCGCCCAGAAGGCGATGCGACGCAGAGAAATGGCGGGAGCCGACGACCACATCCGCGGCTCGGTTGGCCTTGAGGTTGCGAAACCAGTCGGAATTGGGGCCGAAACCGCTCATCACAACCGCCTCGGGACCGTCTTCACGGTACTCCATGACTTCCAAAACAGTCTGATGGCGCCGGCCAGTACAGCGGCCGATATGAATCAAAAGTAAGAAGCGGTTCCCGAGGAGGAACCCCAGTCGCCAGCGGTAGAGGTAAACCGGCGTCCGAAGAAGGTAGCGGAGGGCACCCCTGCTTCTGATCGCGTTCATGTTCTGGGGCTGAAAGCGCGCCCGTTGGGGGGCGGCTAAGCGGGTGCTGGACCTTTCACAATTCCCGGGCGCCCGGGCTCTGGCTTTAGCACCTGCTGAATACCGTCATCGGATTTCGGCGGCGGAATCACTTTCGGCAATTCCCTGCCCTCGATGATCAGCTTAATTTCATTGGCATCGAGGACTTCGCGCTCGAGAAGCGCGAGGGCAATCCGCACTAGAGTGTCATTGTTCTCACCCAGGATACCTTTTGCTGTGTTGTAACCCTGCCCGATCATTCGCCGGACTTCGTCGTCAATCTTGATTGCCGTGGCCTCGCTGTAGTCACGATGCTGTGCGATCTCGCGGCCCAGGAATATCTGCTCTTCCTTCTTTCCGAAGGTGAGCGGACCAAGATCGCTCATGCCAAACTCGCACACCATTTTGCGCGCCAATTCGGTGGCCCGCTCTATATCATTGCCGGCCCCGGTGCTCATCTGGTTGAGGAACATTTCTTCGGCGATGCGGCCGCCCATCATGATCGCAATTTCGGTTTCCAGATATTCCTTGGTGTAGTTGTGCTTGTCATCAATGGGCAATTGCATGGTCACGCCCAGAGCCATGCCCCGCGGAATAATCGTGACTTTGTGCAGTGGATCGGAATTCGGAAGCTTGGCGGCAACGAGCGCGTGTCCAGCTTCGTGATAAGCGGTTACCTTTTTTTCTTCCTCGGTAAGGATGAGCGATTTCCGCTCGACGCCCATCAAAACTTTATCTTTGGCGAGTTCGAAATCGTACATGAGCACAGCCTTGCGGTTTTGGCGCGCGGCGCTCAAGGCGGCTTCATTCACCATGTTTGCAAGATCGGCCCCGGAGAACCCCGGAGTACCACGAGCGAGCACGGAGAGATCAACGTCATCCGCTAACGGAATCTTGCGCGTGTGAACGCGCAGAATTTCTTCTCGTCCACGAACATCCGGGCGATTGACGACAACTCGACGATCGAAGCGGCCAGGGCGCAACAATGCAGGATCGAGCACGTCGGGCCGATTGGTTGCGGCCATTAAGATGACGCCTTCGTTGGATTCGAAGCCGTCCATCTCGACCAGAAGTTGATTCAGAGTTTGCTCGCGCTCATCGTGCCCACCGCCAAGGCCGGCGCCTCGATGTCGTCCCACGGCGTCAATCTCGTCAATAAAGATGATGCATGGGGCGTTCTTTTTGCCTTGCTCGAATAGATCACGAACCCGGCTGGCGCCTACGCCAACGAACATCTCGACGAAGTCGGAACCTGAAATAGAAAAGAACGGAACATTGGCTTCGCCGGCAACCGCTCTCGCAAGCAAGGTTTTTCCGGTCCCGGGAGGTCCGACCAGCAACACACCTTTGGGGATTCTTCCGCCGAGCTTCTGAAATTTCTGCGCCTCA
>JBOGLB010000222.1:0-7351 GCA_050745965.1 Terriglobales bacterium
ATATGGCATACCGGAAATAATCTGATCCCCCAAAGGCGACGCGAACTTTACGAGAGCCAGCGCAACCAGAGCGATTGAGGCGAGAAAAAAATTGCTGACCGGTCCCACGACCGACGTAAGGATGTCGTCCCGGACCGGATTCTTAAAGTTGCGTTGATCCACAGGCGTTGGCTTTGCCCACCCCAGCATCGGGATGTGCGCGATGAGCGCTATGGCAGGCAGAACAATGGTTCCTATCGGATCAATGTGCTTGATCGGATTTAAGGAGACTCGCCCCAACATCCGCGCCGTAGGATCGCCAAGACGGTTGGCCATCCACGCATGAGCGGATTCGTGAACGCTGATCGCAAGCAAGAACACGATCAACTGAAATACGATGTCAACATGTTGCAGGGTCATGCCAGGTTGGTTTCGATACTAACACGCTGGCAGCGGCTCCCGTCGCGTCTCGGCAGGGAACATCAGGCCCTATTTCTTTTCGAATTCTTTGCGTACTTTTTCGGGGGCAATCGGCTTTACCTTGATTGGCTTCGCGGGAATTCCGGCCACAACTGTAAATGGCTCGACGTTCTTGGAAGCCACCACCATCGAGCCGACCATTCCATGTTCACCAATCTTAATCCCGCTGAGAACTGTAGCGTGATAGGTCACGCGTGCCTTGGGCCCGATTTCGGTTCTGTGGTTGTCAACGATCATTCCGTCCACCAGATCGTGCGAGTGAGTGTAGACATTCGCGTAATCCGAAATGGAACTTCCAGAGTGGATAATGAGGTCGCCGCGGTCGTCGAGCAACACAAACTTGTGAATCGTGCAGTGATCTTCGACAACGAGGTTGTATCCGAATGAGACCTCAACGCCGTGAAATATCTTTACGTTGTTGCCGCAATGTTTGAATATGTGGCGCGCCAACATTGCCCGCATGCGGAAGCCGAGCCAATGATTCAGCCCAATGGGCGAACGGTCATACATCATCCAGAACCAGATCAGAGGTTTGCGTTCCGCGTATTTCGCGGCGTCCACATCGCCGTAATATTCTGGCTCCAGCGTGACGTTCCGGGGATCGAAGCAATGAATCAGCGCCTGGCCGCCGGGCCCTTCGCCAGAGCCCACCGGTTCTCGCGAGCTCCCCAGATAAATCTGGTGCAGCGCATCACGGACGATGTCGCTCCGGTGATCCGGATCTGAATTTCTGAAGTCGAGGTCCAATTTCGCAATCCACTCTAAAAAGTTCTTCTCGGCCTCGGGGCTTGGAGTAAGTGGACGGTATTCGTATCGGGGCATATCCGCGTCGCCTCTTCAATTGGAACGATAAAACATAGCATAGTCTCACTTTTGACTGATCGTCAGCTTTTGCATTCCGACGACGGCTGTGTCAATTCTCTGCGGAAGCGGAAAGCGGGAGTCCAACCCAACGTTCGGATACTTTGGCTGAAGAAATTTTTCGACGAACAGCTCCAGAACGAATCGCGGGATTTCGACTCCATCCAGCGAGACGGATTGCACTTCAACGAGGCCCTGCCCGGCCGTTCCCCTTGCGTTTGCCTCTATGACTACGTCGTGAATACCCGAGAAAAGTGACAACAACGGATTCGCCGAACGGCGTCCGGCCTCGACTTGATCGAAGTCTACCCGGCAGGATGCTGTCACAACTCCTGGTTGTTCCCGAAATATTACGGACTGTACGCCCGCAGGCAGCTCCACTTTGCCAGCGGCAAAATATGCATTGATTTCGTTATCCGTTAATTCAGTGGGAGCACGGTCTGGACGCGCCAGTTCCGAGTTCTTCTCGATATGCTGCAACTTGGTTTCGGCGCGCGCTGCGGCGACATTCTGGGACGGACCCGCTATTGCCCGATCCGGCTTTGGAAAAAATACGGCGAGCGATGCTGCCAGCAAGACTGCCGCCTTCCACTTCATGGTTTCAAAGCTGCTTCCGTCTGGGAAACGGGGCTGATTGAAATTACCGGGGCGCTCACGGTTCCGGTGATGTTGAGCGCGCGGCTTCCACTTCGTACGAGTTTCAAGTTTAACGCGCGGCCTAAAGAAGCCGTTCCAGTTACCTGATAAGTGCCGCCGTTGGCTTCGAGCTTCGCTTCTCCAAAGTCAATCTCCTTGTGGCGCAGAACTAAATCGCCTTCGAAATGACGAATTTGTAAGGGCCCAGCGAAGCTCGTCGAAACAAGGTGGGGCATAAAGCCGTCGCGAGCCTGAATTTGCAAAATGCCGGTGGCCGACGAAAATAGTTCGTCCGCGTTCCTGCCCGAAGCCGTTGCATGATAAGTACCTGCGGCGGTCCCCGAAATCCAATTGTCGCGTGCGGTGCTTGAAAGCTGGGCCAGAGAGACATTTTGAAAAGAACCTTCCCCGCTGTAAGCCGGAGGCCGGACGGTGAAATCCATCGTCCAGTTCCCAGTCTCCGTTCCCCCAAGGAATACCACGCGCAAGTTCGTCAGCTGAAGCTTTCCGCGATTCAAGTCGAAAGTGGTCGAGAAGCGCGCGCCGGATAGCTTGTGCAACAGGATTCGATCGGCCGTGAGTTGGCCAGTTGCTCGAAGCGCCAAAAGATAGGAATTTTTCGGCGAAGTCAGAAGAAACCGGTACCAAGGACGTTTCGCATATTGCGGATCCAAAAGCTTCGCCAATTTGTCAGACCCAATCTCATCGGCATGCAGGTCCATCTGTACGGGACACGTTCCCATAAGGCCGCAGGGTCGAGGCAGGACCAGCGAGCCATGCCAAGTTGTGCCCGCCGCCTGAGCCGTCAAACTCTGCACGTTGACTTTATCTGGCTCCAAAAGCATTTTCGCATCATTGATCTCTATTGGCGCGTTCAGCCCGCGGACCTCGGCTCGAACCGAACGCAACTCGGCGTTCCCTGTGACTTTCGGGGCTTTGAATCCGGCCCATGTGTCCGTGATTTGCAATCCCAACTTTACTTTGCCTTCGGCATCAGGATGGGGAGCGGCAATTCCGATCGTCCGTGACGCTCGCAAGAGTTGCTGAAGTTGCGCATTGCCGTCAATCATCAGACTGTAGCCCGAACGGGAAAACCATCCTGACACCGTAGCAGGGAGCGGATCGCCGAGCTCAACGGGAAAGGGACTGACGTCCACACGAGTTGACCCGAAGGCTACGGAACGTCGAACAGCCTTCTGATTTGTATGACGAACCTTCTTCTGATCGTCAACATTGGGGCCGCTCGAAGAAATAGTGAAGTGAATTTGTGGCAATGAAAGTTGTGAAGAAGCGAGTTGTGACGCAAGCCGAAACTCTGAGGTCTCTGCGCTCCCCTCCCATGAAGTTGTTGGTGCATCAGCGGCTACTTCGCGTCGAATTTTTATGGCTCCGTCGAGAGTCCCAGCAGCGAGCAGGTCATTGGGAATATCTTTTTTCGAATGGCTGGCGAGAGTAATCAGCGACTGGAGCGGCACATCCTGCGCGAAAAGCGAAAAGTGATACGCCGGCGGCGTGGAGACCGACAGGTTGCCATGCAAAGAAACAGCGCCGTCTCCTACGGGAGACTCACAGATGATGTTGGACAAGAGTTGCGACGTGGAGCTGTAATTTCCACCACACTGCACCCGCAATCTCATGGGGTCGCCTGTCAAAATGTCGTAGCGCCTGAAGTCCTCGACCGATGCTTGAGTCAGTACCGCTAAATTTTCGGGCGTGCCCCTTATGTCCATGGAAAGCGCTAAGGCCCCGCGCCATCCCTTATCATTTCCGTAAATCAGTTTGGATGCTTGCCCCAACTGCGCCCGTTCCCACAGCATGCTGAAGCGCAGCGGCGTTTTGTGAAGCGACTGCGCTCTTTGCCACGATCCAGAAATTTTCAGCAAGCCGGTATCCGAGAAATTCGAGTCTGTTCGGACAGGTTTCGCTTCCAGTCTCATGCCCCAGGAATTTTCTGAGTCCTGAAAAAGAGCAAAATCTGCGTCCGTTAAGGCGAACTGTTTTTTCTCCATTCCAAATTTAAAATTGATGCGTCCTCCGTTCGCCTCAATGTATGGAAATCCGGGCCGGGTTTCGGTCGCTGCCTTTCCAGTGGGAGCTACAGAAACCCGCGCGGCACGGTCCAGAAGATATTCCAAATTCCAATGACCGTTATTGCTACGCACCAGGTTCAGGCTCGGCTCGCTCAGGCTGAGGGTTGAGATTTCCAAATGCCCCCGCAGCAAAGATGTTATTCGGAGCGAAGCTGTAACCTCGTCCGCACTCACCAGGGGTTCTGCGCTGAAAGCAGGATCGTCATACACAATGAAATGTTCCAGATCGAATCCCGGCTGCGGAAGAAAACGCAAGCTGGCCGACGAAATTTCAACTCGCCGCCCGAGTGAAATGGAGATGGAATGAGCTATTTTCGTGCGGAGCCCGCCAACTGTGGGATGCATTACGAACAGGACCAGTAGCAGAGCTCCCAACAGAGCCACCAGTCCGCGTCTGGAGCGGAACCAGCTCACCGCACCTCCTTTAACGTCCGGCGCCAGCGAGTCTGATCAAAGAAGTGAATCACCACATGGGCCAGGAATCCCAGGCGCTGGCCTATTTCTCTCTGCTCCCACTGGTCGGGCGGAGTTTCGAATGACCAATAAATGAACATCGGCCGTCCGATCACATTTTGCTTAGGGACGAACCCCCAGTACCTGCTATCGAGGCTGACATCGCGGTTGTCGCCCATACCAAAATAGCTGTTCGGAGGAACGACGACGTCGCCCCCCTGAATATGTTGCGGAAGAGTTAGAGCCCAGTCGGGATTGACGCCATCGGAAGGCGGAACTGCCGGAAAATTATCGCGATAAGGATTATAAGAATCATTGGGGTTGTGAATGACGTAGGGTTCGTCTAATTTTTCTCCGTTGCGATAGACAACTCCATCGCGCAGGTGGATGCGGTCACCGGGGATTCCGATAACACGCTTCACCACATAAAGGCCCGGTTCAACAGGTGAGATAAAAACGAAAATATCGCCTCGCTTAATCGGACGATAGGGCAAAATCGGCCCGATCCACGACGTTTTTGGAGCTACCTGAATGCGGTTCACGAAAACGTGATCGCCAATTAACAGCGTGTTCTCCATGGAACTGGACGGGATCTCAAAAGCCTGTACGATAAACGTGATAATGAACAGACCGGTGACCAGAACAGCAGCCAGGGAGGCAAGAAATTCCACCGTTGTTTCGCGCGGTTGTTCTACTTTTTTTATTTCTTTTTTCTCCACTTAGACTCTTCTCCTTGCATGTGTGCTTTGCTCAGAACCAATCTGCGCAGCGAAACCGTTGAATTAAGCTGCTCATCTCACTGCTCGGAACATGCGCCGCCAGCGTGTCTGATCGAAGAAATGGATGACGACGTGTGCCATGAATCCCAATCGTTGTCCAATTCCCTTTTGCTCCCATTGATCGCGTGGAGTTTCGAATGACCAGTAAATGAACATGGGACGGCCAATAACGTTTTCTTTCGGGACGAAGCCCCAGTATCTGCTGTCCAAACTGTCATCACGATTATCGCCCATTCCGAAGTAATTGTTTTCGGGTACTACAACGTCTCCTCCCTGAAGATGCTGGGGGAGAGTCAAAGCCCAGTCTGGATTAACGCCATTGGAATCCGAAGGAGGCACCGCCGGAAAGTTGTCGCGATAAGCGTTGTAACCGCCGTTCGGGTCGTGGATCACGTATGGTTCATCCAACTTCTCTCCATTGCGATAGACAATCCCATCTCTTAAGTGGATGCGGTCTCCAGGAATTCCGATGACCCGCTTCACAACGTCAAGTCCCGGTTCGGCGGGATGAAGAAACACAAAAACATCGCCGCGTTGGATTTGGCGATACGGTAAAATCGGCCCAATCCAGGAGGTTTTTGGGGCGAACTGAATACGATTGACGAAGAGATGATCGCCAATCAACAGAGTGTTTTCCATGGAACCGGTAGGAATCTCAAAAGCCTGCACTACAAATGTAATGATGAATAGACCAGTGACCAAAACTATCGCGAGTGAGGTCAGAAACTCTACTGTGGTCTCGCGCGGCTTTTCTTCTCTAAATCGCTTTTTCATTCGTTGAATTCTTTTTCTTCGAAGCTCGCCGCCGCGTTGATCAGTGGACTATCCGAAATGTTCGATCCCACCGAGTAAGTTGGAACAGGTGCGTCAGCGCATAAATGAAATGAAAGATTTTCTCGCCCGAAGTGCTCTCGCCTCGGATATCTGCGCCGGCGTTCCGCACCGACCAATAAATCATCAAAGGACGTCCGACAATGTTCTCTCTGGGAACAAAACCCCAATAGCGGCTGTCGAGGCTCTCGTCGCGGTTGTCTCCCAGGACAAAATATTCACCCTCCGGGACAATTAACTGGCCATCCTCAACCAGCTTTTTCATCTCTTCCCACCACATGCCCTCGAGTCCGGGCACAACGACATTCAGCCGCGGGAAATCATCTCGAAAAGTGTCGTGAATCGTCGCAGTGTAACGCGCATAGGGCTCACGCTGTGCAATGCCGTTCACATACAACTCTCGATTCATCAGTCGCAGCCGGTCTCCCGGAACACCGACAACCCTTTTCACGAAGTGCTCGCCGGGGTGAACAGGGTAGTGGAATACGATGATATCTCCCCGCCGCACCTGCTGGTACGGCATGATGTGTCTCCAAAAACTGTCCCCACCAAATCGCACTTTGTCCACCAGCAGGTAATCGCCGATCAAGAGCGTGTTCTCCATGGATTCGGACGGAATCTGAAACGCCTGTACAACAAACGTAACCACGAAGATTGCGATTACAAAAACTGTTAACAGGAATTGCACGACTCCTGGCCAATCGCTGTATCGCGCCGCATATTGAGTCGCCTCCGCTTCCGTCATGATGTGCCCGGGTCCGGACTGGCTTGCATATCGTCTTTGGCAGTCGCCGCGAGATGTTCCAGAACCAGTCGCGCGGATTCCTGCTCGGCGCTCTTCTTCGTAGAACCTTCGGCCCGGCCCACGTATTCGGGATCACTCTTGCTGTTTGCGCTTGTCAGATGCGCTTCGATCGTGAAAGTTTTCTTGTGTTGGGGGCCGTGCTCCTTCACCAGGACATATACGGGTTGCGCCCTGCCGATGGCCTGAAGTCTTTCTTGCAGTGCGGATTTGTAGTCAGTAAGTTGCAAGGGGGTACCGTCCCTGGCGATCCGCCCCAGTTCAGGATTCATGATCTCGCCCACTATCAAATTCCGGGCAGGATCTATTCCACCATCCAGATAGAGCGCCGCTAGAATTGCCTCCAAAGCATCCACCAGCAAAGCCGTCTTTCTTCGTCCGCCAGATTTTTCTTCACCCTTGCCGAGCCGCAGATAATCGCCCAGTCCGAGTTTGTGCGA
>JBOGLB010000223.1:0-2504 GCA_050745965.1 Terriglobales bacterium
GTCGTATTCGATTATTCAGGATTCGGAAATCGGCGACGGCGTTCTGGTGCGGCCGGGATGCATTTTGCATGGCGCGAAAGTAAAGAATGGCGCAGTCATTGGGCCATATTCCCATCTGCGTCCGGGAAGCGAGATTGGAGAAGGGGCGCACGTAGGGAATTTCGTGGAGACGAAAAAGATTCGGATGGGAAAGGGATCGAAAGCGAACCACCTGACTTATCTGGGAGACGCCGAGATCGGAGAGAACGTAAACATTGGAGCGGGAACCATTACCTGTAATTATGACGGCGAAAAGAAGCACACGACTATCATTGAGGATCGTGTTTTCGTTGGAAGCGACTCGACGCTAGTCGCGCCAATCACTATAGGCAAGGGTTCGTACGTGGCGGCGTCGTCATGTATTACCGAAAATGTACCCGCGGATTCCCTCGCCCTGGGCCGCGCCAAGCAGGTGACCAAGGAAGGTTGGGCCAAAAAAAGCGGGAGAGACGCGCGAGACATACTGAAGCCACATAAGGAATGACATGCCGGACAAATCCGCCTTCATCACTTTCTTAGTTGCATCCTGCCTGCTGAATCTTGCCCCGGGTCCCGACATGTTGTACGTGATGGGACGAAGTATTGGGCAGGGGCGCAAGGCGGGTATTGTTTCCGCGCTCGGTATCTTTGCCGGGACACTGGTCCATATCACGCTTGCAGCGATAGGGCTCACCGCCGTTCTGCGGTCCTCGCCCGTTGCCTTTAATATTATCCGATATGCCGGCGTTGCCTATCTCGTATATCTCGGGGTTCGACTCCTGGTCCAGAGAAATTCACAACTGGGCGCGGCTAACCTTCCGCAGGTGAGCTTGCGAAGTGTGTTCTCTCAAGGTGTGCTTACCAATGTGCTCAATCCGAAGGTAGCGCTATTTTTTCTGGCATTCCTGCCGCAGTTCGTTAATGCGCACAGCGGAAACACAATATGGAATATTGTGTCGCTCGGAATGATTTTCAACACCGGCGGAGCCCTGGTTAACCTCGCCGTAGCTGGTACGGGAGGCTTCTTAGGGAACGCATTGCGGCGCAATCCGCGCATCGGTCGAATTCAACAACGTTTCACCGGCGCGATATTCTTAGGATTAGGTTTGCGCCTTGGATTCAGTCACCGCTAACCCGCAAAGGCGTCATTTTGATACGGCGGCGAATAATTGCGAGTGGATCAATCCCTGGAATTGCTTATCGTCAGCCTTGAAGTGCATTTGCAGATTCGAGCTGTCCGAATCTACGCTTACGTCTTCCAACGCGGCCTTCTCGATGGGAGTCGCGGTCATGCGGCGATAGAGTACTCCCGCCTTTACAAGGGAAGAAAGAGTCATTGCGGTTGTAGAGTCTGAAGTGACCACATCGAGATCGAATTTCACGCCGTCGGTGAAATTCATGGTGTAGCGCGAGCCAAGAACGCGTTTCTTAATGGTGTCGAAGTCGGCCAGTTTTCCGGCGTCGCCCAAAGCTGAAAGCAACATGTTCTGCGTGCCCTTCTGATCGAGGATGCTCCAGACTGCGCCTGAATCCACCGAGGCGATCATATCGGCCATATCGGGATTCGAATCCAGCGTGGGGGCGTAACCGTCGCGGGCGTCCAAGGCTCCCCGGATCGCGCCACTGTCGCCAAACAGCAGAGTGTTGTCGTCGAGGAACATCATCTGCATGCCGCCGGACATGTTGTAGATATCAGAGTCGCGATATTTCACCGGCCTGATTTTGTGCAGGCGAATTTTTTTGAGCACCGTTTTCTCTGAAAACGATCCTTCCGCCAGGCCCACTACTTTCAGCCCTTGCTTCCCTGCGCGATAGGAGACGAATGTAAGCTGGTCAACATCCTTGTCGGGATCAATTGCAACGCCCTTCAGCGCTATTTCGAACTGCTTGAGACTCTCCGGAAGAACCTGCTGCTGCAATGCCATGGCGGTGTCGGAATTTCGCAATGTGCGATAATCCACCGAGATAAGCTGCTGCAACTCCGACGGTACAACGGAACGAGCCGAGCTTCCGAGCGGAGCGCACCAGGCGATCGCGCTCAGCAATAGAACAGCCGTGCAAAGCTTTGCAAAATTCATAGCATCCTCAGAGCGTGAGCAGAACGATTAGTAATTAGATGCGTCCGTTGGCTAAATAACCAGGCCGCATTGCCACTTATTGTAATGCCAGCAGGATTGACGCGGGAAAAACCAAAGTACATGGGTATGGTCAGAAAGAACTCAGAATTGCACCGCGCACAAGGATTGACGGATTTTCGTCAAGGTTTATACGGACTGGGCGGGTCGTCGTTTTGCAACGCGAGCCAAACGCCGACTCCGCCGATGGCGCCCAGAGCTCCGTACTTTGTGTAATCGGAACTGAATACGCCGCCGGTTCCGGCTGGCGCCGCTCCCGCATCTTTGTCGCGTTTGTTGCGCTTGTCGCTCTTGCATCCCGCGGATTCGTCGCGCGAGGTTTGCTCGCCTTCGCGCAGTCCACTGCTTGAA
>JBOGLB010000224.1:0-3967 GCA_050745965.1 Terriglobales bacterium
ACGGAAGACTTCGGCGCCAATCTCACTCCGGAAAGCAAAGAAAGGGACGAGCGTTTGCGTGCTCAACTCGCCAAGAAAGAGGTAGCGTAACGGCTGCGATTTACTATGCAAACAATTACTCCATTTCTGTGGTTCGACAATCAAGCAGAAGAGGCCGCAAATTTCTATACCTCCATTTTCAAGGATTCGAAAATTGGAAAGATAAGCCGTTACGGGGATGCCGGACCTGGGCCGAAGGGCTCTGTAATGGTGGTGGCATTCCAGCTTGAAGGGCAGGAATTCTTTGCTCTAAACGGTGGTCCGCAGTTCAAATTCACGGAAGCAATATCGTTCACCGTTAACTGCAAGACACAAGAAGAAGTAGACGAGTTGTGGGAAAAGCTAACCGCCGGAGGCCAAGAAAGTCAGTGCGGATGGCTCAAAGACAAATATGGATTGTCATGGCAGATTACTCCAACAGTCCTGGGCGAGATGCTGCAAGACAAAGACCCGCAGAAATCGCAACGGGTCATGAAAGCAATGCTTCAGATGAAGAAGATTGATATCAAGAGATTGCAAGAAGCATACAACTGGCAGTAAGCGGTTCCCCGTCTTGTTTCGCGCATTTTGCGAAAATGACAGAGATGTTGACTCCGATTTGTGGGGAGGGAAATTGTTAAAGGGCAGCAAGGCTTTTAGTAGCTTTTCATCGAATGACATCCCAAAGGCAGAGCAATTCTACGGTGGAACGTTGGGCCTGGACGTTTCTGAGTCGAGTGGCCTCTTGCGGCTGCATCTTGCAGGCAGAAACGAAGTCATCATTTATCCCAAGCCCAATCATGTTCCGGCAACTTTCACCGTTCTCAACTTTCCGGTTGAGAGCGTGGACAAAGCTGTTGACGAACTCACGAAACGCGGCGTCCGCTTCGAAATTTATACCGATCCCCACCTCAAGACAGACGCTCGAGGAGTTTTTCGGGGTGGCGGCCCAGTCATCGCCTGGTTTAAAGATCCCGCGGGAAATATTCTGTCGGTGGTTGAGCCAACTGAGTAGTTGAACACTGATCAGTAATAAGCAGGAGGCAATCATGGCAACAGCCACATCAGGAACGGTCAGCGATATCGAGATCTTCCGTCACAACGCACGCATAACCCATAAAATCGTGCAGCGTAACCTTGAAGGCATCACTCACGAGGAGAGTCTGATGCAACCTCGTCCGGCGGGAAACTGCTTGAACTGGGTCTTGGGCCATCTCCTTTGCGTATATGAGAGCATGCTGGAGGTACTTAGACAAGAACCCGTGATCGGGAAAGAAACCTTAAAGCGCTACGCTCGGGGAACGCCTCCGTTGCAGAATCCCGCCGAGGCCCTGCAATTCGACGATCTGCTCGCTGCATGGGACAAGGCAGGCGATCGAGTTGATGCTGGGCTTGCGAATCTCGCGCCGGAGATGCTGGACGCGCCCGCGCCATTCTCGCCTTCGAATAATCCCAATGAGACTGTCCGCACGCTTTTGGCGGTAACCTTTTTTCATCAGGCTTATCACGCTGGCCAGATGGGAATCCTTCGCAGGCTCGCCGGGAAAAAAGGAGCGATTGCGTGAGTGAACGATGGGATGCAATTCTTGAGGTTCACGCGTCGAAGAAGCTTTTAGCGGCTGAACATTTCGAGCAGCACGGCAGAGACTTGCTGCGCGGCGCCGGGGGAAACCGTTCCGAGTCTCCGGACCAGTCGCTGCCTGTCCACGGCCCGCAATTGGTCGAGCGCAGCCTGTCCCGATTTTCCATGAAAGCGCAGGGACACGCGCGTCGGGTAGGGGCGCATGGTGGTAGTCATGGGCGCGACAATTACGGTCTGCAAATGCCGGTTTATCTCGTCGGGCGAAATCACCAGGCACGGCCGTGTTTTGTGGATTTCAGCACCATGCGCGGGATTGAGCGAGACGAGCCAAACTTCATCCCGGCATGGCGCGCGGTCTACCATCGCCATTCCTTGCGATCGAAGTCGTTCGCGCCCGCGGTGACCAGCAGATGTTCGTCTTTCGACGATGGTCCGGCGGCGCGAAACCGCTCTTCCCATCCCGCGCGCCGGGCGCGTTCAGGCGAAATGATAAGCCGCTCATTCTCAACCCGGAGGTCTACTTCGTCGCCAAGGCCACACTGCTCAATGAGGGGTTTCGGAATACGGATGCCGCGCGAGTTTCCAATGCGTACCAGTTCTGTTTTCATATGTAATTACATTGTAACTACACAGAGTATAAATGGCAATCGAGAGGATTAGGAGATCCCACGGGATGCAGCATTTAGCAGTGAACGGCGAGGACGGCGAGGAGTGGCGGCCAGAGCCTCGTTGAAGCGTGGGCACAGCCGTAGATCAGCCGCGAAGCGGCGCTAAAACACAGCCCAGAGCCTGCCCTGAGTTTGTCGAACGGGCGCAAGCCTTGGGTAACAAAACGAAACAAGATCACGCGCCCGAAGGGGGCGACAGAGAATCTATCAGCTAACCTCAAGGAGAGCACTGCATGTCCAAAGTACGCGTTCTGGTAGGCACGCATAAAGGCGCATTCATTCTCAACTCCGACGGCAAGCGTGAAAAATGGGACGTCAGCGGTCCCCACTTTGCCGGTTGGGAGTTGTATCACCTCAAAGGATCGCCCGCCGATCCCAACCGAATTTATGCTTCGCAAACCAGCGGATGGTTCGGTCAAATCATCCAGCGCTCCGACGATGGCGGAAAGACATGGCATCAGCCCGGCACGCCTGCCGGAGAACCCGCACCCCAAGGTCCTCCCCAGGCGGTTAGCAACAAGTTCGTGTACGATACGTCCGCGGAAACCGGCGCGCCTATGACGACTCATCAGTTTTATGACGGCAAGCCGCATCCGTGGGAGTTCAAGCGGGTGTGGCATATCGAGCCGTCGCTCACCGATCCCGATACGGTTTATGCAGGGGTGGAAGATGCAGCCATCTTCCGCTCGACCGACGGCGGAGAAAACTGGAAAGAGCTCTCCGGCCTGCGCGGACACGGCACCGGTCCCAAATGGCAGCCGGGCGCGGGCGGCATGTGCCTGCACAGCATCATTCTTGATCCAAGTAACCCACAGCGGATGTGGATCGCGATTTCAGCCGCTGGGGCATTCCGCAGCGATGATGGGGGCCAGAGCTGGAAGCCGATCAACCGCGGGCTGAAGTCTCAATATATTCCCGATCCGAATGCTGAGGTGGGACACTGCGTGCACCACATCGCCATGAGTCCGAAACGGCCGGGCGTGCTCTTCATGCAGAAGCATTGGGACGTTATGCGCAGCGACGACGCCGGCGACAACTGGACGGACATCGGCAGCAGCCTGCCCACCGATTTCGGATTCGTGATTGATGTGCACGCCCACGAGCCGGAGACGATTTACGTCGTCCCGATCAAAAGCGACGGAGAGCACTTTCCGCCCGAAGGCAAACTGCGTGTCTACCGCAGCCGCACCGGTGGCAACGAGTGGGAACCGCTCACCAAAGGCCTACCTCAAAAAGACTGTTATGTGAATGTGCTGCGCGATGCCATGTCAGTGGACTCGCTGGATAAATGCGGAATTTATTTCGGAACCACGGGAGGCCAGGTGTACTGCTCGCCCGATGGCGGAGACACATGGAATCCGATTGTGCGAGATCTGCCCGCTGTCCTGTCAGTCGAAGTGCAAACGCTGCCGTGAATTGCCGAACCCTTCACAAAGAGCGAACAGGATGGAGTCGACGCCGCAATGATCCTGACCTGGCTGCGACCCGCTGGTGGCCCATTCAAGCCTGGTTTACAGTTTGTCCCTAGACATCCTTTACATTTTGGGAGGCGGAACGCCCGCCAGTCCGCCACCGGACACGTCTGGCAAGGGCGATTTTAGTCCTGTCCCCTCGGTGACTCCCATCTCTGGAGTGCGCTTCGCTACGCGGAGCTGAATCCTGTACGCGCCGGATTGGTCGCGACTCCGCAGCAGTGGAG
>JBOGLB010000225.1:0-3704 GCA_050745965.1 Terriglobales bacterium
CCGTGAGAGGAGGCCTCCATTACGACTTCGGTTGTGTTGCCTTTGAGAGCATCCGCGAAAATCGAATTCAATTCGAGCGATTCGGGCGTGGTGTGCGGCGCGGGCAGCACTTTGCCGCCTACGTGATATTCGATGGTGCCGATCAGCGCGCTTTGGCGATTATCGGCCTTGAGAATGGATTCGAGCAGGAAGGCAGTCGTACTCTTGCCGTTGGTCCCTGTAATGCCGGTTATAGCGAGTCTTTCGGCGGGTCGCCCATAAAGATTTGCGCTGAGGCGTGCGAGGGTACGTCGCCCGTGTAGTACGCGTGCCCACGCGATGTTTTGTCGAGGGCACTCTGTCGGTGAATCAGTGACAATCGCGACCGCGCCAGCGGCGATTGCGCGGTCAATAAATTTGTTGCCATTGCTCGATTCGCCGCGCATAGCCAGAAAAACGTCTCCGGGCATAATTCTGCGCGAATCGTATTGCAATCCGCTGATTTTAGGGTCGCCGCTCTGGAAGAGGACTTCCGCGCCGTCAAGAAGTTCGAGGAAAGTCATTGCCTCAATTCTAGTGCAGGTGGTTTAATCAGCAAACCAGGGAGCAATTTTCAGCGGCTCAACTGCACCCTTACTCGTGTACCTGCTGCGACATGCGAACCCGGCGGCGGAACCTGCTGCTGGCCCAATCCACTTCCCACCACGTCAAGCGTAATTCCGTTTTCTTCCGCGGTCTCGATTGCGTTGCGCACGCTCTTTCCGAGGAATGACGGCACTACAATTCCTCCTTCTTCCATGTCAACCACAACTGTGCCTTCAGCTGGGAGTTGAGCAGGCGGCGAAACAGGGGATTGAGATGATGCGCCAATCCCGGTGCTTTCGGTTATGCTTATGCTTTCGCGCATCGCGGCTGGAACCACTTTCTCTGCCGACGCGACTGGAGCAGCGGGCGAAACCGATCTTCGCGAACTAGTGTCCTCAAGGCTTGTGTTCTGCGCCATGTCCAACGGCTCTCCCAAATGATCTGGAGATCCTTCTTCCAAATCTTTGTCGCTGGTCGTATTCCGCGCCAGAAGAAGTTGGCGGTTTGCGGGTATCTCCACATCGCTGGGCGTGTGAAGGTACTCCAACACCTGTTGCGCAATTCGCTGGAACACCGGCGCGGAAACTTGCCCACCCTGGTGAAGTCCCACGGGCGAATCGAGAATTACCGCAACGGTGATCGCGGGATTGTTTACGGGAGCGAATCCGGCGAACGATGCGACATATTTCGTATGCGAATAGGCATGGGTTGCCGGATCGGCCTTTTGCGCCGTTCCCGTCTTGCCGGCGGAACTGTATCCGGCCAACAACGCTTTTCTTCCGGTACCGTGCAGCACGACTCCCTGCATCATCTGGCGCATTTCCGCTGCCGTGAACGACGAAAGTACCCGGCGCTCGTTCACCGGATGGAACGCGATGTTCTGAGGACTGCTCTCCGGCCGGATGGTGGCGGCCACGATTCTGGGCGCGACGTACACTCCGTCATTGGCCATGGTTGATACCAATCCAGCAAGCTGTAGCGGCGTGATACCGATTTCCTGACCCGTCGAAATGGCGGCGATGGATACTTTTGACCAACGGCTGACCGGTTTCGTCAATCCGCGGGTTTCTCCTGGCAATTCGATTCCAGTTTGTTGTCCGAAGCCGAATCCGCGAATGTATTTGTAAAATCGGTCGTCGCCAAGACGAAGGCCTATCTTGATGGCGCCGACCTCGCTCGAATGCTCGAGAATTTCCGACACGGTTAGGTTTCCCCAACGGTGGTCGTCGTGAATCCTCATTCCATTCACGACGATTGATCCCATCTGGCAGTCAAAAACCTCATCGGGATGAGTAATCTTTTCTTGCAGGGCGGCGGAAATGGTGACCAGCTTGAACGTCGAGCCGGGCTCGTAGACATCGCTTACGGCGTGGTTCTTCAGTTTTTGCGGGGTGATTTCGCGGGTGAGGTTAGGGTTGAATGTTGGCGAGTTTGCCAGAGCCAGTATTTCACCGGTGCGCGGATTCTCAACCACGACCGTCCCTGCTTCGGAATGGGTCGCTTCCATTGCGGTCTGCAATTCGCGTTCCGCGATGTACTGGATTTGCTCGTCAATCGTGAGGACTACGTTCTTGCCGGGGACCGGCTGCTTTTCGACGCTTCCAAACCACTTTTTGTGAGCATCCACCGAGATGAGCATTGCGCCCGGTTTTCCCTGTAGCTCACTCTCGTATTCGCGTTCAATCCCGCTGAGGCCGCGGTCGTCCATGCCGACGTATCCGAGGACCTGGGCCGCCAATTCTCGCTTGGGATAAAACCTCTTGGCCTCCTTTTGGAAATAAATCCCGCGTAGATTCAGGGACCGAATTCGGTCTGCCACGTCGGCGTCGGCCTTGCGCGCGAGCCAGCAAAAACTTCTGGCCGCCGTGCACTTGGCCAGCAACTCCCGAGGATCGGACTTGGTGATGTGCGAGATGAGGGAAATCGTTCCGGCGAGATTGGGGATTTCCGAAGGCACCGCGAAGACTGAGTCCACGGAAATGGACATGGCCAGTTCATGACCTGCACGGTCATAAATAACTCCGCGCGGCGCCGACAGCTCTTCGGTGCGCTGCTGCTGATGTTGCGCCCGCTGCTCAAAGCTTCCATAACGAAAGATTTGCAGATAGGTCAGGCGAATACAGATGGTGCAGCACCATAGGGCGAGGATGGCGCCGAGAATATAAAGCCTGCGCTTCGGGATGAGTTTGGAGGAACTCACAGTCTCCAGTCAAAGAGCTTCTAACGATGGGAGGGACGCGGCCGTCCCCGCCCTTCATGTCGGGCGAGGACGCCCGGCGCTCCGTTGAACTTGTTATCAGACAATGCTGGCGGCCGACTTTGCAGTCGAGGCCGCCAGTTGGATTAGTCCCGTAAAAGTTTTCGTTTGCAACACCCGAAAATCTCGCAGCGTTATTGCGCTGAAATTACTGAAATTGGAGCGACGCTCGCCATCTCTGGAACGGAGTTTGGCAATGGACTATCCATGCGAATCACCTGACCTGCCTGCGGCGATTGCAAACCCATCTTTTTCGCCAGCACATCAATCCGCTGGGGATCCTGAAGGGATGCTTCCTCAAGGCGCAGATCGCGATTGAGTTCGGACAACGAATTCCGCTGCGATTTTAGAATCTCTATTTTGTATCCATATTCGATCGCCTTGAAATGTTGAAAGGCATACGTCATGACGAGCAGAAACAGGCAGCACAACGCGATGCCGAAATGCTTCATTTCGCGGCCGCGGCGGGGATCCTCAACCTTCACGAGACGGGAATTATCTATTCCTTTTGTGAAGTAAACTTCCGGCGTGCCCGTCCAACAGGGAACGCGGCGACTCGATGAAATAGGGATCTGCGCTGCTGCCGCCATAATCTATGCCACCTCAGAGAAGGTCAAATCCATGTGCGCGATTTCGCGCTGAGCTATGGAATACCAATAGGCCAGTTTGTCCTCTTGGGATCCCATGTTGAATGGAATTCGTTTTTCGGTGTTTTCAACCACGCTCATCAGATCGTTAATCAGTGTTCCGGTATACATATCTTCTCCTAAGTTTTAACTTCTAAATTCTTTCCGCCGTCCGCATCTTGGCGCTTCTTGCTCGCGGATTCCCACGAACCTCTTCTTCGCCAGCGATCACCGGCTTCCTCGTCAGCACTTTGTAC
>JBOGLB010000226.1:0-5686 GCA_050745965.1 Terriglobales bacterium
TCTGAAGACCGGCCTTAGAAAAAAGTTGAAGCGTGGCTTCCTGCAAGCTGCCTTTTGGGATTCCGATTCGAATTTTCATCGCTCGCCCTCGCCAATTGGATCAGGCTCATTCACTTGGATCGCTTTGGTGAAACAGGATCGCGTGCCTTCATGGCAAACCACTCCTGCGCCTTCGACATTGACCTGAAGCAATAGAGTATCGCGATCACAATCTGTCGTCGCGGAAATGAGCTTCAGCTTGTTGCCAGAGGTTTCACCCTTGGTCCAAAGCGTATTCCGGCTGCGGCTGTAGAATGTTACGTAGCCGCTGGCTTGAGTTTTTTTCCAAGCTGCGGCATTCATAAAGCCGACCATCAGGACCTCTCCATTGCCGGCATCTTGCACGACGGCTGGAGTCAGTCCCTGCATTTTTTCGAAGTCAATTTCCTCAGCCATTTGTGACTCTCCTCTTCAAAACCTTGGTGTGATTCTCATCAAAACATAAAAAGCCCGCTGCACGATTATCGCGTCAGCGGGCCGGATCTTGTGAATGCTGATTAAAACTATTTCAGCCGCACACATCCACCCGCACGCTATGCGCATGGTGATGGTGGTGGTGATGTCGGCTGTTCAGCATCATCTACAAGACTAAAATGGCAGTTCTGCAATGTCAACCAGCGATTTGAAAAGTAATGTAATATTCAATTATTAATAATTAACTTACGTGGGAACAGCCGCCCCAGGCTGTTCAGGTCGAGCGTAGCTCGACAGCGAAAAACACACTCAGGAGCAACAATGGCAAAGATTGCGAAGACTGCGGATCGTAAGAAAGTAATGGACACATCCAAGAGCACCGATTGTCCCAAATGTGGGAAGTCCACTCGAATTGTGAAGCGGGTAAAAGACCGGGAGCGCGGCGTTCCCGGGGGTGTTTTCATCTCGTGTTCAGCCTGCGAATTCTACGAAAAACTGTAAAAGTTCTGACTACCCCATCTCAGCCAAGATTTCGCGGGCAGCTTGCCCTGGATCGGCAGCCTCAAGAATCGGCCGCCCGACCACAACATGGGTAGCTCCGGCCAGCATCGCTTCTGACGGAGTAACAACCCTCGCCTGATCTCCGTGGCTGGCCCCGGCTGGGCGCACTCCGGGGGTGACGATCACGAAGTCTTGCCCAAGCTTCCGGCGAAGAGCCGCAGCTTCCTGGGCCGAAGCGACCAAGCCGTCGCATCCTTCAGCCAATGCCAGAGCTGCCAGCCTGAGTACCTCGTCCAAGACCGGCCCGGGGACCCCCACTTTCCTAAGTTCAGGCTCATCCATGCTGGTTAAGACGGTTACGGCCAGGACTTTCACATCCGGATTCACGCTCCGGGCGGATTCAACCGCTGCACGCAGCATTTTACTGCCGCCCAGCGCGTGGACATTTAGCATCGCCACACCAAGTCCCGCGGCTTCCTTCACCGCCAACGCCACAGTATTGGGAATGTCGTGATATTTGAGATCGAGAAAGACTTTGCGCCCCGACGAAACAAGATCGCGGACTACCTGAGGGCCCTCGGCAGTGTAAAGCTGTAAGCCTACTTTGCAGGTCAGAGAGGGATCACCGACAGCCGCCACGATTTTGCGCGCGGCGGCTGCGGTTGGAACATCTAATGCAATGATCAGTTTTTCTCTTGGATCCATTCGGTCAAGAGTATAGAACCCCTGACTTTAACGGTCCACAGTAGTCAGCTGTGCGATTATTTGCGGACGCGCCTTGGGGTGGACAATGTCCAATCGCACTCGTTGGAGGCCTCGAGCCTTAAAATGAAGCACCTTCGCCGCACTGTAAGAGAGGTCAATGATTCTTCCCGGCACTACCGGGCCGCGGTCATTAATTCGCACCAGGACGGCTTCACGGTTCCGGAGATTCGTAACTTTCACCCAAGTCCCCAAAGGCAGGCTTGGATGGGCGGCGGTCAGATCGTACATATTGTATGGCTCGCCGCTAGCGGTCTGCCTCCCCTCAAAGTAGTCGCCATACCAAGACGCCGTCCCAACTTGATACGGTTTGGCGTGGCTTGCCATTGCAGCAGTTTCGACTGTCTTTACTTCTCCGGTCGCTTTTCGGGTGTCGCGCGAACTCGATCTGTTTGGCCCCTGAGCCGCTCCCAAGCTGACCAGAACTACAATCGCCAGTCCGCGAGCAATAAGTCTTACCATTCAGTCACCTCTCATCTCTAAAATTCTTGCCTCCCCGGTTCCGGCCGTTCCACGTTAACGTTGATCAGATGCTATGAGGCAGGTGATGCGGTGTCAATCCGAAATCCCCTGTACGAATGTAACTAGCATGTTTACACATCCCGTACGTAACTTACTGTACATATTGGACTAACGCGCTTTGGCCCCTGTATTCGCAGTCACTTACATGTTCACAAATTGGTAAATAACCTAGCCTCGCGTCAGCGGAAATTACTACATCATGAGTGTTTTGATTGACTTGCGAGCGGAACTATAGTTTATATTTGTTTTCAATAGCTTACGCAAAGATTTACCAAACCATCCTGGTACAAACTATTTTAATGACTGTTCGCCAGAGTGGGATTTCGGGTAGATTGCGGCTATGGTGCAAAGTCCCCCTATCGTCCTGACCATCGCCGGCTTCGATCCCTCGGCCGGAGCCGGGATCACCGCCGACATAAAGACCATCGCAGCGCATGGCGGTTACGGTGTCGCTTGCATTACCGCCTTAACCGTCCAATCAACCCTGGGAGTACGCCGGGTTCAGCCTGTCGAGCTAGGGATATTGGCTGAAAGCTTATCCGAAATGGCCCGCGATATGACTTTTGCCGCAGTTCACGTAGGTATGTTGGCATCGGCGGAGACGGCCAACGTGGTGGCGGATTTCTTATCCCAAAACCGCCCCAAAAATATCGTCCTGGATCCCGTCATTAACGCGACGTCTGGCGCTGTTCTGCTAGACGCTCCCGGGTTAAGGGTTCTGATCGAAAGATTGATCCCCGTGGCCGCGGTCATTACGCCCAATCTGCACGAGGCTTCTATTATCAGCGGTTTGGCGGTGACTACCAGGCAGGACATGCCGTCCGCCGCGGCGAAATTGCATCAGATGGGTGCAAAGGCCGTCATCATTACCGGTGGTCATTTCGATCAGCCTTGCGATCTGCTGAGTTGCACGGGAAACCATGGGGTGAATCAACAATTCTTTGAGGCCAGACGCATTAATTCCACCTCGACACACGGGACTGGCTGCGCATTTTCGACCGCGATAGCCTGCCAGCTAGCTAAGGGCAGGAGTCTTGCCGATGCGGTGGACCGGGCGCAAGCCTATGTGAGTCGTGCGATTGAGGAAGCCTACCCCGTGGGAAAGGGCGTCGGTCCCCTGAATCATCTATATGGGCGGCGGGAAATGGAACCTTAGGGAGTCAGCTTATCCACGGGACCCATCCCTCTTCAACAGAATACCAACGAGGAATGCGGCAACCGAGCCAACCAGCCATTCAATTCGAAGCAGCTGGACAATCTGGAATTCCGCTATGGTCTGGGGCCGCAGAACGCTGCCGACCGCCAAAGCGGCCAATAGGCAACCAATGCCCGCCAGCAAACTCGCCAGAGAAGGCAGCGGCAGCCCGATACTTTGCTTGATGTGCTGAAACCCAAAGACTCGCAGAAAACCGAGATAGCTGGTCCACCCTGCCGAATCACCCGTTGTCCCACCCCCGCGAGCGGCCCCGCAAACATAGCAGAATCTTGAACTGGGCATGAACTCGGTGTGGCAAGTTGCACACGATTCGACGGAGGCCGAAGCGATTGCAGGAGCCGGACTGTAAATTGCCGCTTCAGTCGCTACCGGCGGACGCCAAAACTCCTGATGAGCATCTGGAACAACTTCAGGCATGAAAGTAACCTTTGAAACTACCCTCGCAAGCGTATGACCATAAGCGATTTTCAAAAACCGTGTTTGCATTCAGTGGCTTATCCGTAATGGGCAAGCATGCCCAGCCATCAGCAATGCAGGAATTACTCCGTCCTTAAGGCAAGATTGCCATGCTCTTACGGATACTTCTAACCAAAGTCTCTCATTGCATCACGGTCGCGAGTAGTAGCCGTCAAGGCTCCTGTTGAGCATGAGTTGATCTAGTAAACTAAAGTCTCGACACTTCTGCCCGGGGAAAATCCAATTCGCAAATTCAAACGGATGTTGGGGTTATTTCTTTGCTGCTGTTTTTTCGTCTCGGCTCGCGGAATGGATGAAAGCCCTGCGAAGGCCGGGACAGCCCCCCGTCTGGCGGGCATCTCGAACGAGGATTTTTCGTTCCGTCCTAATGATCCCTTAACTCTGGCAGGGTTCAACCATTTTTATAACCTTGAATACGACGCTGCGGTTCGCGATTTCGGCGAGGTGTTGCGGCGCCATCCCGACGATCCATTCGCCATAAACCATTTCTTGACGGCTGTTCTTTTTCGCGAGCTGTACCGCATGGGAGTGTTGAACACCGGAGAATACGCGAATGATAGTTTCATTAAAGCCGCACATCTGCCGCCGAACGAACACGTTCAATCCGAAATCAAAGGTCTGGTGAAGAGAGCGCTCAGCACAGAACAGAATCGTTTGGCCGCGAATCCGAACGACGTGGCCGCTCTTTACGCCCGCGGCGTGACCCGTGCGCAGTTTGCCACCTACACCGCGCTGATCGAACACGCCTGGTTCTCAGCCTTGCGCAACGCGGTGGGCGCCAGGCACGATCACGAGCGCGTTCTCGAACTTGAACCCGGTAATACGGAGGCCATGCTGATTGTTGGAGCGCACAATTACGTTGTGGGAAGCCTGCCTTGGGCGCTCAGATCGGCGGGCACATTGGCTGGTCTCGGCGGTAATAAAGAAAAGGGCTTGCAGATGCTTCGAGATTGCGCGGCGGGCCGCGGAGAGACCGCAGTGGACGCCAAAATTCTTCTCACATTATTCCTGCGGCGGGAACGCCGTTATCAGGAAGCTCTTCCCATAAGCAGAACATTGATCGCAGCGTACTCTCGAAATATTCTCATGGCCCTCGAGGAGGGGAATCTACTTAGGGCAGACGGCAAGACCGACGAGGCTGCCGAAATAGACCGGAACAGCGGGCAGGCAGGGAAAGAGGGACGTTATCCCGGGTCGCATTACGAAATTGCGGCCTTCAGCCTTGCCGATCTCCTTCGTGCCAAGAATGACTATGCTGGATCGGCAGCTGCATATGAAGATGCCGGAGCGGTGCCGCATCCAGATAAGGATACCCTGCAACGCGCGAACTTGGGAGCCGGAGAGATGTATGATCTTCTGAAGAAGCGCGATCTTGCCGTCAAAAAGTATCAGTTGGTGGTCGCCGCCGGCGCGAATTCGGCTCTCGCTGACACGGCCAATAAATACCTGAAGGAGCCTTACCATGGGCAATAACAAATTGTGGAACTTGTTAACGGCGGTTAGCGTATCTTGGTCTAGGAGGTAGAACCGTGTATTGCAACTATTGCGGGAAAGTTATCCAGGAGGATGCCAATGTCTGCGCCTACTGTGGGAAACGCATAGGCAGCATAGAGTCCCGTCACCGGCTCATGCGTTCGCGAACGGACCGTAAAGTAGCCGGAGTCTGCGCCGGGTTCGCCGAGTACTTTGACTTGGACGTCTCGCTCGTGCGCGTAGTGTGGCTGATCGCCGCGCTGCTTCCTCCCGGCGTCTCGT
>JBOGLB010000227.1:0-2608 GCA_050745965.1 Terriglobales bacterium
CAATACAACCCCGGAAAATTGGTCATACGGGGAAGCGGTTGACGCAGGCGATCCTGTTAACAGTAAGGAAATAGACGGGAAATTAAGAGTTTACCACTTGCCCGGTGAAAACAAAGTGGGGACGTAGTTCAGTTGGTTAGAACGCTGCCCTGTCACGGCAGAGGTCGCGGGTTCGAGTCCCGTCGTCCCCGCCATTCATTCCAAACGACCCAGCTCACTTTTGGAAAATCGGCGCGATACACAAGGAAGATACACATTAGGCGACGCCCGCCGACGCTGCCGGTTGTGTCTGTTCCGGTAGGATCATTTCCACCACTTTGCTCTGCGCCCGTCGCTTCTTGTGGCTGACAGCGTGAGTGTAGATATTCATGGTGATGTTGCTGTTGGCGTGGCGCATCAGTGACTGCACCGCCTTCACATCCTCGTCGTTCTCAGCGAGAAGAGTCGAGAATGCGTGCCGGAACACGTGCCAACTGATGTGCTGTGATCTTGGAGCGTTCTGCCTCCGGTCGGATGTAATTCCTCTCGATAGCCTCCGGCCAGGCGATTCCAACTTCCGAATCAACGCTCTTCTGCAAATGTGTCTGGCTTTCGGTCAGGATCAGCTCACAAGTCGGGCGGACAGTAGCCTTCACCAAGTGTCCTCCATAAGCCCTTCCATCGGTTCACCTCCTTTACAATCTCGTCTCCCGTTGCCATGATTAGGGCGAACGTCTTGGGATTATTTGCTATTTGCCGGTAACGCATATTGTCTCTCCGGTTTCAAGTTCCCATCGGGATAGCCGATGCTGATGTTTTCCGGCCACCCCCAGACCACTTCGGCGCAGCTAGTTCACGCGATAGCGTGACAACTCATCGCGACGAACCTCCAATCCCAATCCCCAGCGCGAAAGATCTGGCGCAAGGTTCCCGTTAAGCGGTGACACTGCTCCTTCGAAAATCATCTTTTCGATTCGCGAATGGTCGTGAAAGTATTCGAGATGGATCGAGCGCGCAGCAGCACAACAAACGTGCATGTGGATGGCAGGAGCAGTGTGAGCGGATAGGGGGACGTTATGCGCAGCGCATAAACTATCTGCCTGGAGAAACCCCGTTATTCCTCCGCATCGTGTTGCATCCGCTTGGAGAACATCCACCGAACCAGAATCGAGCATCCGGCGAAAATAATACGCGTCGTAGCCATATTCACCGGCAGCGATCGATATGCCCACGGGTGCACGATCGCGAAGAAGACGGAGACCTTCCAGATCATCCGACGATACTGGCTCTTCGAACCAAGTCACGCCCGACTCCTGGAATTTAAAAGCTAGTGCCAAGGCTTGTTTCCGCTCGTATGCGCCGTTGGCGTCGACAAACAGTTCGGCTTCATCCCCGATTGCCTTCCGCGCACACGTGACGCGCTGCACATCCCGTTTAGGTTCGCGGCCGACCTTCATTTTGACCATGCGCATTCCGGATTCAACCCACTGTGATAGCTGCCGCTGAAGTTGATCATCGGAGTAAGATGTAAACCCACCACTGCCGTAAACTGCGATGCTAGGCCGGACGGCGCCGAGCAATTTCACAAGAGGAAGTCTTAAGAGTTTGGACTTGAGGTCCCAGAGTGCTACGTCAACGGCGGAAATCGCCATGGATGCGATTCCGGGACGTCCCAAGTTTCGGATAGTCAGCACCATTTCCATCCAGAGTGCTGAAATGTCCATCGCATCGCGACCCTCAAGCACGCCTTTCAGCAAGCTCTCAATAAGAGTTGCGGTGCTTACATCAGCATAGGTATAGCCAAGGCCTGTGACGCCGTCGCATGCGATCTCCACAAGCACAACCGTTGTGTGATTCCAAGCGAGTGTGCCGTCAGACTCCGGAGAACTGGTAGGAATTGTAGCGGCCGTGACCTTAATTTGGTCAATACGAGCGTTGGGCTTGATGCTCATCACGATCAATCTTGATCTGCAAAAGCGATCGTGCTCATGAGGGCATTGGCGCTCTGCCGAGAATCGAGGCGCGTATGTTGCACGACGATCGGCACATCCGATTCGATGACGCTGGAGAAGTCCGTCCCAGGTGGAATGGGGCGTGGTTCCTTAAGATCGTTGAATCGCACATGCTTCGTTCGGCGGGCAGGCACGGTGACCTCGTACGGCCCAGCCGCATCCTCGTCAGCAAAAAAGATAGTGATCCGGATGTGGGCGGCTTGGTCACCGGTGTTCAAGATGCACGCCGTTTCGTGGCTCTTCATCTCAGGTTCTGGGCCATGGCTTCGGTCGGGAATATATCCCTCTGCGATGGCCCAAATTCGTTTGCCAATTGGTTTCATTGTTGTTCTCCCAGCAGAGCCGCAGGTATCATCAGGGTCCTAACTCCGGACCACACAAAAAACCGCAAACTCGTCAGGCCAACGCATGCTGCAATCTTCGCCTTCTAGATCAGCTCAAAGCTGGAGACTGGACGGCTTCGCACGTTGGTCAAAGGCGCCATGAGCACCAAAATCGCGATCGGCATCGAGGGGTCGTCATAGATTGTCATTTTCTTGTTCCAACAAGCATCGCCAGGGCTGCAATACACAGGCAAGCGGCGACGCCAGCTTTTTGCATGGATCGTCGGCGTGCGA